>NZ_JBEYVC010000007.1:0-142979 GCF_040643855.1 Streptomyces sp. NPDC047072
GCCGATGGCGATCGCCGCCGCCGCGGCGATCGCGCCGCCCGCCGCGAGGCCCGCGCGGACGCCGTACGCGTCGGTGATCCAGCCCGCGATCGGCGCGCCGATGGGCGAGCCGCCCATGAACACCATCATGTAGAGGGACATCACCCGCCCCCGCATGGCCGGGTCGGTGCCCATCTGGACGGAGGTGTTGCCGGTGACGTTGACCGTCATGCCGAACATCCCGATCGGCACCATGAGCAGGGCGAACAGCCACAGCGAGGGGGCGATCGCGGCCACCATCTCCAGTGTGCCGAAGGCGATCGCGCCCACCACCAGCACCCGCATCTTGGCGGTGCCGCGCCGCGCCGCGAGCAGTGCGCCCGCGAGCGAGCCGACCGCCATCAGTATGTTGAAGAGGCTGTAGGAGCCCGCGCCCGCGTGGAAGACGTCGTCGGCGAAGGCCGAGAGGTAGACCGGGAAGTTGAAGCCGAAGGTGGAGACGAACCCGACCAGGACGATGGTCCAGATCAGCTCGGGGCGTCCGGCCACGTAGTGCAGGCCCTCCCGCAGCTGTCCCTTGCCGCGCGGGGCGCGCTCGACGACGTACAGCTCACGCGAGCGCATCATCATCAGGCCGACGAGCGGGGCGACGAAGGACAGGCCGTTGAAGAGGAACGCCCAGCCGGTGCCGACGCCGGTGATCATGACGCCCGCGACGGCGGGACCGACGAGCCGGGCCGACTGGAAGTTCGCGGAGTTCATGCTGACCGCGTTCTGCAACTGGTCCGGGCCGACCATCTCGGAGACGAAGGTCTGCCGGGCCGGGTTGTCGACGACGGTCGCGAGTCCTACGGCGAAGGCGGCGAGGTAGACGTGCCAGACCTGGACGTGGCCGGTCAGGGTGAGGGCGGCGAGCGCGATGCCGGTGGCGCCCATCGCGGACTGCGTGAACAGCAGCGCCCGGCGCTTGGGCAGCCGGTCGACGAGGACACCGCCGTAGAGACCGAAGAGGAGCATCGGCAGGAACTGGAGAGCTGTCGTGACGCCGACGGCGGTGGCGGAGCCGGTGAGGCTGAGCACCAGCCAGTCCTGGGCGATGCGCTGCATCCAGGTGCCGATGTTGGAGACGACCTGGCCGGCGAAGAACAGGCGGTAGTTCCTGACCTTCAGCGAGCTGAACATCGACGACTTGCGGGACACAGAGGTAGAAGGGATCGGTGCGGGGGCGGAAGGTGTTCCGGGTCCCGTACTCAAAGTGCGTTCGCCTCCTCGTTGTGGCTTACAGATGTGCGAGTTTCTCCAGCACGGGGGCGGCGGCGCGCAGTTTGGCCCACTCGTCCTCGTCGAGGCCGTCGACCAGGGTGGCCAGGAAGGCGTTCCGCTTGGCGCGGGACTCCGCGAGCATGGCCTCGGCCTGCTCGGTCTTGGTGACGACCTTCTGGCGCCGGTCCTCGGGATGCGGCTCCAGCCGGACGAGTCCCTTGGCCTCAAGGAGCGCGACGATGCGGGTCATCGACGGCGGCTGGACGTGCTCCTTGCGGGCGAGTTCGCCCGGGGTGGCCTTGCCGCAGAGGGAGAGGGTGCCCAGGACCGACATCTCGGTGGGGCTCAGCGACTCGTCGACCCGTTGGTGCTTGAGCCGACGGGACAGTCGCATCACGGCGGAGCGAAGGGCGTTCACGGCGGCAGCGTCGTCGCCATGGGTGAGGTCCGGCATCTCTTTAGCGTAACTCATTACTCTCGCTAAACAAGCTGGGGCGCACGAGGATTCCCGTGACCCCGGCCACTCGGGGAATTCGAGTGAATCTTCGACGCGTGATCGCGGGCCTCCCTAGACTGCCGGGAGCGGGGGGCCGCACGAGTGACTTCGAGCTGCGTTTCGCCATGTGCCGGGCCGACTCCCGGTCCGCGCGTCCTTGCGTCGAGCTCAGGGGGATCTCGTCTTGCGCCACTTGCGCCACTTCAGACACACGCGGTCGGCCGTCCTGGCCATGGTCCTGGCCGCGGTTCCGCTCGCGTGGTTCGCCGCGCCCGCGCCCGCCGTCACCGGCACCACCTACGCCGCCACCGCGCAGGTCGTCGTCGGCGACCACGTCCGCGGCTGCTCGGGCATCCTGGTCGCCCCGCAGTGGCTGCTCACCGGCAGCAGTTGCTTCCTGGACGACCCGGCCGCGGGCGGCACCGTACCCGCGGGCAAGCCGGCGCTGCCGACCACCGCGACCGTCGGCCGCACCGACCTCGGCACCACCGCGGGGGCGGTGCGCACGGTCACCGAGCTGCTGCCCCGGGCCGACCGCGACGTGGTCCTGGCCCGGCTCGACCGCGCGGTCACCAACGTCGCCCCCATGCCCCTGGCCGCCGCGCCCGCCGTCGGCGAGGAGCTGGCGTTCGCCGGGTTCGGGCGCACCAGGACCGAGTGGGCGCCGCTGAACCTGCACAGCGGCAAGCTCTCCGTGGACGCCTCCGACGCCACCACGGCCACCGTCACCGGCAAGGACGGCACGGCCGCGTGCGCCGGCGACACCGGCGGCCCGGTGGTGCGCGCGGTGAACGGCGTCAACCAGCTGGTGGCCCTCACCAGCCGCTCGTACCAGGGCGGTTGCTTCGGCACCGACGGGACCGAGACCCGCACCGGCGGAGTCGTCGCCCGCGTCGACGACCTGGGCTCCTGGATCAACACGGCCGCCACCGCCGCCCGCCCGCTCGCCAACCAGCGGACCGGCCGCTGCCTCGCGGTCCCCGGCGCGGACCTGGACAACGGCGTCGGCCTGATCCAGTGGACCTGCACCACCGGCCGCGAGCAGCAGTGGCACCTGGAGAGCGTCGCGGGCGGGGCGGGCGACCGCTACCGCGTCCGGAACGCCAACAGCAACAGGTGTCTGGCCATCCCGGGCGCCAACCCCGCCGACACCACCCAGGCCATCCAGTGGACCTGCACCACCGGCACCGAGCAGGTCTGGACCCACGACAGCCTCGGCCGGCTGCGGAACCTCGCCACCGACAAGTGCCTGGCCATCCCCGGCTCCACGACGACCATCGGCGCCAAGGCGATCCAGTGGCCGTGCTCGACCAACACCGATCAGCGCTGGACCTGGTGACGGCCGCCGGGCAGCTTCCCCTCCACGGCGGGCACTGAAACGCGATCGTCACCCGTACGAGTGAGTCGGCGGCGGAACGTGACCGCTGGTGGGCGGCTGCGGCGACCCTCGACTACATGGGGACCAGTGTGCTCAGCCTGCGGATAGACGGGGAGCTGCTCGAGCGGCTCCGGGACCATGCGGCGAAAAGGGGGATGAGCGTCCAGGACTACGTGGTCGGGACGCTCATCCGCAACGACTTCGACGAGCGGTTCCAGACCGCCGTCGAGGAGACCGAGAAGTTCTACGGCGTGACGTGACCGTCAGGTCAGCCCCAGCGCCGGCATCAGGTAGTAGAAGGCGAAGACGGCGGAGACGACGTACATCGCGGCCGGGATCTCCTTGGCCCGGCCGGCCGCCAGGCGCAGGACCACGAAGGTGATGAAGCCCATGCCGATGCCGTTGGTGATCGAGTAGGTGAACGGCATCATCACCATCGTCACGAACGCCGGGACGGCGATCGTGTGGTCCGCCCAGTCGATCTCCTTGACCGAACCGGCCAGGATCAGAAAGCCGACCGCGAGCAGGGCCGGAGTGGCGGCCTGGGACGGGACCATCGTGGCGACGGGCGTCAGGAAGAGGGCCACGGCGAACAGACCGCCGGTGACCACGTTCGCGAAGCCGGTGCGAGCGCCCTCGCCGACGCCGGCCGTGGACTCCACGAAGCAGGTGGTGGCCGAGGAGGAGCTGGCGCCGCCCGCCGCGACCGCGATGCCGTCGATGAAGAGGACCTTGTTGATGCCGGGCATCTGGCCCTGGGCGTCGGTCAGCTTCGCCTCGTCGGAGACGCCCATGATCGTGCCCATCGCGTCGAAGAAGCACGACAGCAGGACCGTGAAGACGAACAGGACGCCGGTCAGCACGCCCACGTGGGAGAAGCCGCCGAAGAGGCTGACCTTGCCGAGCAGGCCGAAGTCGGGGGTGGCGACCGGGTTGCCGGGCCACTCGGGCGTCGTCAGGCCCCAGGACGGGACCTTGGCGACGGCGTCGATGATCATCGCGAGGACGGTCATGGCGACGATCGAGATGAGGATCGCGCCGGAGACCCTGCGGACGATCAGCGCGAGGGTGAGCAGCGCGCCGAGGACGAAGACGAGCACCGGCCAGCCGGTGAGGTGACCGTCGCCGCCGAGCTGGAGCGGGACCGTGGTCTGGGCGACGTCCGGGATGCGGGAGACGAAGCCGGCGTCGACCAGGCCGATCAGCATGATGAACAGGCCGATACCGATCGAGATGGCCTTGCGCAGCCCGAAGGGCACCGCGTTCATCACGCGCTCGCGCAGGCCCGTGGCGACCAGCAGCATCACGATGAAGCCGGCAAGCACGACCATGCCCATCGCGTCCGGCCAGGACATCCGGGGCGCGAGCTGGAGCGCGACAACCGAGTTCACACCGAGTCCGGCGGCGAGCGCGATCGGCACGTTGCCGATGACACCCATCAGAATCGTGGTGAACGCGGCTGTCACGGCCGTCGCGGTGACCAGCTGGCCGTTGTCGAGGTGATGGCCGTACATGTCCTTCGCGCTGCCGAGGATGATCGGGTTCAGCACGATGATGTAGGCCATCGCGAAGAAGGTGGCGAAACCACCGCGGACCTCACGCGCGAGCGTGCTGCCACGCTCCGAGATCTTGAAGTAGCGGTCGAGGGCCGAGGTGGGCATTGGCGTTTCCTACGAACAGAATCGGACACAAGCAAACCGTTTCAGTATGAACGTATAACTCTCGAAGGTGCTATCTCCGCGCGTAGATGTGATCGCCTCGTAAGCTGTCCCCATGGCCGCATCTCCTTCGGGACCACCCCAGCGCGAAGCACCGGAGCCCCTGGAGGGCCCGGTCGTTCCCGTCGTCGTCGGCGGCACGATCCTGTGGTTCGTCCTCTTCCTCGTCCAGCTGCCCTTCTACGGCTGGTTCGACGACCACGGGCACACCTGGTGGGTGTGGACCTGCCTGGCCGGGGCCGTGCTCGGGCTGTACGGCATCTGGTTCGTACGCAAGAGGGACGCGGCGATCAAGCGGGCTGCTACCGAGACCGCAGAGCCGTAGCCCCGCCTACAACCAGGGCACGAGCCGTCTCCTCCCCAGGTCGGAACTTCCGGTCACTCGGCGGGTGAAGCCGCAAAACCGCACGTACCGTCGAATGCATGACGCACATCGACGCGGGCGCCGAACTCGACCCTGTGCACCCCGTGAGGGATCCGGTGGGGCGGCCGGAGCCGGGGCTCAGCGCCGCCGAGGTCGCCGAGCGGGTGGCGCGCGGGCAGGTCAACGACGTGCCGGTGCGCAGCAGCCGGTCCCTGGGCGAGATCGTCCGCGCGAACGTCTTCACCCGCTTCAACGCGATCATCGGCGTGCTCTGGCTGGTCATGCTGTTCGTCGCGCCCTTCCAGGACAGCCTGTTCGGGTACGTCATCCTCGCCAACACCGGTATCGGCATCATCCAGGAGTGGCGGGCCAAGCAGACCCTCGACTCCCTCGCGGTGGTCGGCGAGGCCCGGCCGACCGTACGGCGGGACGGAACCGCCGCCGAGGTCGGCACCTCCGAGATCGTCCTCGACGACCTCATCGAGATCGGGCCCGGCGACAAGGCCGTCGTGGACGGGGTGTGCGTCGAGGCGGACGGCCTGGAGATCGACGAGTCGCTGCTGACCGGCGAGGCCGACCCCGTGGTCAAACGGCCCGGCGACCCGGTCATGTCCGGCAGCTTCGTGGTCGCGGGCGGCGGCGCCTTCCGGGCCACCAAGGTCGGCCGCGAGGCGTACGCCGCCCAACTGGCCGAGGAGGCCTCGCGGTTCACGCTGGTCCACTCCGAACTGCGCAGCGGTGTCTCCCTCATCCTCAAGTACGTGACGTGGATGGTGGTCCCGGCCGCGATCGGCCTCGGCCTGACCCAGCTGCTCGCCAAGGACAACGGCGTCAAGGACTCCATCGCGCGGGCCGTCGGCGGGATCGTGCCGATGGTCCCGGAGGGGCTCGTCCTGCTGACCTCGGTCGCCTTCGCGATCGGCGTGATCCGGCTCGGCCGGAAACAGTGCCTGGTCCAGGAACTCCCCGCCATCGAGGGCCTCGCCCGCATCGACACGGTCTGCCTCGACAAGACCGGCACCCTCACCGAGGGCGGCATGGACGTCACCGGCCTCCGTCCGCTCCAGGGCGCCGACGAGTCGTACGTCCGCAAGGTGCTCGGCGCCCTCGGCGAGTCCGACCCGCGCCCCAACGCCTCGCTCCAGGCCATCATCGACGCCTACCCGGACACCGAGGAGTGGCGGTGCACCGAGTCGCTGCCCTTCTCCTCCGCCCGCAAGTACAGCGGGGCGACCCTCAGCGAGGGCGACGGCGAGTCCGGTACGTGGCTGCTGGGGGCGCCGGACGTGCTGCTGGCCGCGGACGACCCCGCGCTCGCCGAGACCGGGCGGCTCAACGAACAGGGGCTGCGGGTACTGCTGCTGGCCCGGGCCGTCCGCGAGCTCGACGACCCCGAGGTCGCCCGGGGCGCCCGCCCCACCGCGCTGGTCGTCCTGGAACAGCGGCTGCGCCCCGACGCGGCCGACACCCTCGCGTACTTCGCCGACCAGGACGTCCGCGCCAAGGTGATCTCCGGCGACAACGCGGTCTCCGTCGGCGCGGTGGCCGGAAAACTCGGTCTCACCGGCACGGTCGTCGACGCGCGCGAACTGCCCGCCGAGCAGGACGGGATGGCGGCGGCGCTCGACGAGGGCACGGTGTTCGGACGCGTCACCCCGCAGCAGAAGCGGGACATGGTGGGCGCGCTCCAGTCACGCGGGCACACGGTCGCGATGACCGGGGACGGCGTCAACGACGTCCTCGCCCTCAAGGACGCCGACATCGGGGTCGCGATGGGCTCCGGGTCCGAGGCCACGCGGGCGGTCGCGCAGATCGTGCTGCTCAACAACAGCTTCGCGACGCTGCCTTCGGTGGTCGCCGAGGGGCGGCGGGTGATCGGCAACATCACCCGGGTCGCGACGCTGTTCCTGGTGAAGACCGTCTACTCGGTGCTGCTGGCGCTGCTCGTGGTGTGCTGGCAGATCGAATACCCCTTCCTGCCCCGGCACTTGACCCTGCTGTCCACGCTCACCATCGGCGTGCCCGCGTTCTTCCTCGCGCTCGCGCCCAACAACGAGCGGGCCAAGCCGCACTTCGTACGGCAGGTCATGCGGTACTCGATCCCGGGCGGGGTGGTGGCCGCGGTCGCGACCTTCGCCACATATCTGATCGCCCGTCACCACTACACCGGCGAGGGCTCGTTGGAGGCGGAGACCAGTGCCGCCACGCTCACCCTGTTCCTGATCTCGATGTGGGTGCTGGCGATCGTCGCCCGCCCCTACACCTGGTGGCGGGCGGTTCTGGTCGCCTCGATGGGGCTCGCCTTCGTGCTGGTGCTGGCGGTGCCGTGGCTCCAGGACTTCTTCGCGCTGAAGCTGGTCGGCACCGAGATGCCCTGGATCGCGGTGGGCATCTCGGTGGTGGCGGCGGCCGCCCTGGAGTTCCTGTGGAGGTGGGTCGACCGCCGCGTACCGGCCTAGCGGGTGCTACTGGACGTCGACGAAGTCACCCGCGGCGCTGACCGCCGGAGTGGTCGTCGTGCCCGCGAAGCTGTACCGGTAGTAGCCGTCGACCGTGGCCGTGGTCGTCGTCTTCAGGGTGCCCGTGGAGGACGTCTTGACGGTCTTCAGCGTGGTGTAGGTGCTGGAGCCCTTCTTGCGGAACTGCAGCTTGACCGGCTGGGTGGCGTAGCCGGCGTACTTGTTGGTGTCCCAGTTGGCGCGGGACAGCTTGCCGGTGACGGTGATCGTCCTGCCCTTCTTCACCGGCTCCGGGGCGGCGTCGGCGGTGAGGGTGGACCGGCGCTGGAGCTTGGTGGTGCCGAGGTCGCCCTGCCAGGTCGGCCCGTTGTCCGCGTCGACCGCGAGGCCGCCCAGCTTCCAGCTGCCCGCCTCGCTGTTGACCAGGTCGTCGTCCTCGGAGGTCTTGGGGCGCAGCTCGATCTTGGCCGTGCACTTCAGGACGGTCGAGGAGGACGCCGTGCAGGTGCCCGGGTTGTCCCCCATGACGATGTCGTCGGAGTGGGTGCCGAGGGTGGCCCCACGGTAGAGGACCGGACCGGTCTCGAAGCTGTCCGCGCTCAGACTGGCGGGCTTGGTCACGGTGTAGGTCGCCGAGACGACGACCTCGGCGGCGGAGCCGACCACGATGTTCTTGCCGCCGTTGACCTTGAGCGCGGAGAAGGTGACGGCGGGCCCGGCCGTGGCGGCCTGCGCGGCCGGGACGACGAGGGCGGAGAGGGCCACGGCGCCGGAGACGGCGACCACGGTGGCACGTATGCGCATGTGCGTTCCCCTGGAGGGATCGGTGTTCGTTCTAGGGGTCTGTTGACCCACGACATCCGATCCCTCAGGGGGCCGACCGGTTGTACTGCGGAAACCGGATTTTGTCAGCACATGCGCAACGCTTTACCTCATGGCCATACGGCTTTACTTCACGTCGACGAAGTCACCCGTGGCGTTGACCGCCGGGGTCGTGGTCGTGCCGGCGAAGCTCCAGCGGTAGTAGCCGTCGACCGTCGCCTTGAGCGTGGTCTTCAGGGTGCCCGTGGAGGACGTCTTGACGGTCTTCACGGTGGTGTAGGTGTCGGAGCCCTTCTTGCGGAACTGCAGCTTGACCGGCTGGGTGGCGTAGCCGGCGTACTTGACGGTCTCCCAGTTGGCGCGGGACAGCTTGCCCGTGACGGTGATCGTCTTGCCCTTCTTCACCGGCTCCGGGGCGGCGTTGACCGTCAGCTTCGACAGCCGCTGGACCTTGTGCGTGCCGTAGGTGAAGTTCCAGTAGTCGGTGCCGGCCTCGTCGTTGGCGAGGACGGCCGCCGTGATGTGCCAGTTGCCGGCCAGGGCGTTCATGTACAGGTCGCCGCTGTAGCCCGGGTAGGCCGTGATGGTCAGCTTGCAGGTCGAGGTGGTGGCGTTGACGGCGGTGCAGGTGGCCGTCTCCTCGTTCGGCGGCAGGAGGCCGTCGAGGTTGTCCTCGTCCTTGCCGTGCCACAGGTCGATGTAGGCGTCCGCGATGCCGGTGGAGTGGCTGGCGGTCAGGGAGACGGTGAACTTCTTGGCGGCGGTCGTACCGACGACGATGTCCTTGCCGCCGTTGATCGTCACCTTGGAGATGACGGGCAGCTCCTCGTCGGCGGCGGCCGCCGTGCTCATCGCCGCCCGGGAGACCCCGAACCGCTCGGCGGCGGACGGCCGGTCGAGATCCGGCCCGGAGGCCTGCGCGGCCGGCACGGCGAGAGCGGAAAGGGCCAGGGCACCGGTCAGGGCGGCCACGGTGGCTCGAATACGCATGAATTCCCCACGTCTGATCAGCGAGTCTCGTAACTCACTGATCAGATGCGCGACAGAAGTGAAAGGTTGCACAGAAGTAAGAACTTTCCTTGAATGCTCCCCTCCCTGAAGGGGGGAAGGGATTCCTGGCTCAGGCTGCCGGGCGGAACTGCGTTCCGTCCGGTCTCATGCCCTCGGCACCAGCAGGGCTCAGACCCGCCCTGTGGAGCATCACGCGCGCGGAGTTCTTGTCTCTGGGCGAGACGTGTCCGCACGCGGTGCAGGTGTAGGTGCGTTCACCCAGCGGGAGTCGGTACTTGGTTCTCGCACCGCACCCTCCGCAGTCCATCGTGGTGTACGCGGGATGGACCAGATGCACGATCCTGCCGTGCTTGCGGGCCATATGGAGCAGGGCCTGCTTGGTGGCACCGATGGCGGCGTCCGCGGCCTTCCTCGCCATCGTCGACCTAGCCAGGAAATTCGGCTTGAAGTCCTCCACGGCCAACTGGTCGTGGTCCAGGGCAACCTGCTTGGCCCACTTGCGGGCGGTGTCCTCGCGCTGCCGGGCGACCTTCTTGTGCGCCTTGGCGCGCAGGTGTTTCGCCGCCTGGTAGCCACGCGAGGCGGACTGTCCCTTCCCGGGTTTGCGGCGGGCCATCATCCGGTCGTACCGGGACAGCTTCGCCGTGGCCTTCTTGCCGTGCTCGGGATGCGGAAGATCGTGCGGGGCGGAGGTGGTGGTGGCGATCTCCCTCACCCCCCAGTCAATGCCGATCACCACCCCCGTCTCCGGCAGCGGTTCGACGGCGGCGGGGACGACGAAGCTCGCGTACCAGTGGCCGAGGCTGTCCTGAACGACGCGCACCGAGGTCGGGTCGGCGGGCAGCGGACGCGACCACACCACGCTCAGCACGATGCCGCCCGCCAGATGCAGACGACCATCACCCTTCAGCTGGAAGCCGCGCCGGGTGTAGTTCAACGTCGGGCGCGTCTCGTGCCTCTTCTTGAAGCCCGGCATCCCGGCCCGCTGCCGCACCGGCAGCCCCTCCATGACGTCCTTGAGCGCCTTGGTACGGGACTTCCCGAAGTCCCGGATGATCTGCTGCTGCGGCACCGAACTGCCCGCCCGCAGCCACGGCGTGATCGCGCGGGCCTGGGTGAGCATCTTGTCCAACTGGGCCGGACCACACGTCCGCTTGTCCTGCGGATGCGCGACGTTGTACTCGTGGACTGCCTTCGACCGGGCCACCGCCTCGTTCCAGATCCACCGGCACCTGCCCCACTCCGCGCCCAGCGCCGCCTCGGCGGTGGCCGACACCCGCAACCGGTAAGTGAAGCGGGCATACCCCGCCCCCTCACTGCCTGCCGCCGCCATGCCCTCGCCCCCGCCGTGTCCTTGTTCCGGTCATGCGCCCACTGGGAAGCGACCGTACGGGCGAGGTCCGTACACGTGCCCGCACTTCCCGTCACGATCACCCCTGCCAGCGATCACGCGAGCACGCGTTCGTCAGGTGAAACCGATCAGTCGAACCAGCGGTCCCTCGCCAGTTCCGCCGTGCGGGTCGGGTCCTCCAGGAGGGCCGCTACCTCGAAGCGGCGGGGCCACTGGCCCGCTGCCCAGGCGAGGCCCGCGGCCACGCCCTCCAGGGTCGCGGCGTGCAGGGCGCCGTCGTTCGTCAGGCGCCAGTCGATCTCGACGCCGTCAACGACGAGTTCGTCGTGTTCGACGTACGACTCGGGCGTGCGCGACCCGAGCAGGACCCGCACCGGCTCCGGTACGTCGTGCTCCGTGCCCTGTGAGTCCACGGACCCGGTGACGGACTCGCTCAGGCGCCGGACCTGGAACAGCTCGGCCAACTCGGCGGCCCGGGCCGGGCGGACCGGCAGCAGCGGCACGCCCTCGGTGAACGGCAGCAGGTCCGGCGAGTCGACGACGACCGCGTCGGCCGCGTCCACGACCTCGACCCGGCCGTCCACCACGGCCCGCAGCTCGTCGGGCAGGGTGACCTGCTCGGGGTCCAGGTCGGCCAACGCACCGTAGAGCGCGTGCAGTTGGGCGCCGGTCACCGGACGGTCCGGGTCGGCGAGGCGGTCCAGCAGCTCCGCCGCACCGCCCGGTTCGTCGAGGAGGGCGGCCACCGAGGTGCGGACGCCCAGGGCGCGCAGTACCTGTTCGTCGTCGAAGCCGGTCGCGTCGGCCTCGTCGTACAGGCCGCGCAGGAGGGGGTCACCGCCTGCCGCGAGCAGGCCGGCGGGGCGGCGGCCGTCCAGTACCGGGTTCCCGCGCAACCACCAGGCCGTGTAGGACCGTACGACTTCGTGGGTGCCGTCCGGGAGGAGGACGCGCAGCTGCTGGGTGAGGGCGTCCCGGAGCGGGGGCCGGGCCAGCAGCGCCAGGGCCTGGGGCCACTTGTCGTCGTCCACGAGGTCCAGGTCGCGTACGGCGATCAGCTCCGTGGCGACCGGCGGAACCGGGGTGTCGGGGAAGCGGTCGAGGATGTCCTCGCACCACACGTCCACGGCGTCCAGCAGACCCGCGTCGTCGGGTTCGGCGAAGTCGCCCTCGCGGGGCTCCAGTTCGTCCGGGTCGAGGACGACGTCGGTGGCCCGGACCAGGGCGAAGTTGGCGAGGACCCCGCAGGCCGCGAGTGGCTGCTCGCCCCACTTGTCGGCCAACTCCGCGTCCACCAGCGCCAGTTCGTCCTCGCGCATCACCGACGCGAACGCGCTGCCGGGCAGGACGAGTTCGCCCGCGGGCACCAGCTCCCCGTCCTCGTCGGGAAGGGCGAGCGCGCCCAGCCAGGGTTCCTCGCCGGGCTCCAGGCCCGCGTCGCGCACCAACGCCAGGACGGTGTCCGCGAGTTCCTCGGCGTCCGGTGCCTCCTGCTCCCAGTCGAGGCCGCCGTCGTCGTCCAGGGAGGCCGCCACGGCCGCCCTTACCTGGGGCGTGGTGAGCACCGCGCGCGGGGTCGCGGGCAGCGCGCCCAGCTTCTCCAACAGCGGGTGCGCTGCGTCCGGGTGGGCGACCTTGAGGCCGAGCCGGGCGAGGATCTCGGGGTCGATACGGGCCCCGTCCGCGGACGGCAGCAGCACCTGCCGGGGCCCGATCGTCGTACGGCCGTCGGCGAGCGGGACCGGCAGTCCGGAGAGCCGGTCGGGGTCGACGCCCGCGAGGCTGTCGTAGAGCCGCCGCCACCAACCGGGCTCCTTCTCCAGCCCCGCGAGCCGGTCCACGGCGTCGGTGAGCGGGACCCGGGCCACGCCCAACGTCCGCAGCTCCACCCGGCGTTCGAGCCCGGCGGGCAGCAGCGTGGGCAGCACCTCGGCGAGCACCCGCACGGTCTCGGCCCCCGCCCCCTCGACGACCTCGGCGTCACGGGGGCGCAGGGCCTCGGGGGCGTCGGCGTCGGTGGTGAGGCGGTGGTCGGAGGGGTCGGTGAGGCCGCCGTCGCCGGAGCCTCCGGAGAAGGCGGCGGATCCCCCGGTCAGGTCGGCGGCGGCCCAACCGGCCATGTCCGCGGCCCCCCGGCCCACACCACCGTCCGCACCGGCCACTCCCCCGGACGGGGCCAGCGCCGGCGGCAGGAACTCCGTGCGCGGCAGCCGTTCCAGGATCGCCGCGCGCAGGGCGCCGTCCAGCTCCCCCTTGCCGAGCGGGCCCGGCACCAGGGCGATGACGCCCTCGGTCACCGGCCGCCAGGCGGCGAGGAGTTCGGCGTAGGCGTCGGCCGCGCGCTGCACCAGGAAGTCGGTGAGCGGGCCGGGTGCCGCGTGCCGTCGGGTGGGGTCCAGCGGGAAGGTGGCGATGAGCAGGGCGGGTACGCCGAGGGGCTCGTCGCTGGGGGTCGGGGCGTGCACGACCGGGCTGGTGCGCGGATGCGCCGGGGAGCCGTCGGCGTCCGCCGGTACGGCCCAGGTCAGCGACCAGTGCGGCCGCAGCCGCTCCTCGACGGGCCGGTCGGCGAGGAGTTCGGGGGTGAGCGGCCCGTGCGCGGACGCCGTACGCCACCGGGTCGTACCGTCGCGCGAGTCCTCCACGACGGTGAAGACGCCGTCGGTGCGGCGGCTGATGGTCCGCGTCGTGTCCGTCTCGACGACGACCTCCTCCAGGCCGGGCAGGGCGAGGAGGAGGGCGTCGTCGACGGCGTTCAGGAGCCGCTCGGCCAGGTCGGCGGCGGCGGTGTCGCGCAGCGGGAGGATGACGACGGTGTCGTACGGGTCCGGGGCGGTGCCCTCGGCGGCGAACGGGAGCCGCAGCAGCGGCACATGGCCGTCGCGGCGCCGGATCTCGTCGCCGAGCCCGGGGCTGTGGCGGGCGGTGTCGGCCGCGTGGTCGCGGGCCTCGGCCAGGGACCAGCGCACCCCGCCGTGCCGGCCGACGACGGCGGGCTCGTCGGTGACGGCGAGGACGGCGGAGAAGCCGACGCCGAAGCGGCCGATGGAGGCGGCCGGACCGGCCTGGTCGCCCTGCGGTTCGCGTTTCGCCGAGGCGCGCAGGGTGGACAGCGACTCGACCCCCGCCGCGTCCAGCGGCGCACCGGTGTTCGCGGCGAAGAGCACGCCCTCCCGCAGCGTGAGCCGGAGCCGTCCGGGCACCCCCGCCCGGGCCGCCGCGTCGGCGGCGTTCTGCGCGAGTTCGACGACGAGCCGGTCCCGGTAGCCGCCGAGGACCAGGTCCTCCTCGGCGTTGGCGTCCTCGCGGAAACGGGCGGGGCTGGTGGCCCAGGCATCCAGCACACCGCGCCTGAGCCGCGCGGTCCCGAACGGGTCCGCGCCCTCGGCAGCGGGCCGCACGAACTTGCTCACGTTCACACTCTCCTCGTCGGCGTGACGACGAAGGTACCGCGCGCGGGGACGGGCGTGATCCGGGGAGGGGCGGGGCTCGGGAAGGCCGGGGCTCGGCGCCCGGGCCGCCGGCAGTGTCGTACCGGGTCACCCGCTCCCCGCCGGTCGACGTGCCGACACGCGCGGTCGCCCGATGCGGGAGGTCGCCGCGTCGGTGCCCGCACATCCGCACCGCCGGCAAGCCTGCGCCCCGGACCTGGCGGCAAGCCTCCGCCTCGCGGACGTGAAGGACCGACCCGCCGCACCCCGCTACGAGTGCCCCAGCTCCGCCGTCTCCTCGTCCGCCATCGCCGGGACCGAGCCCGAGTCCGGTGCCGGGCGGAGGGGGAAGGGGTCGACCGTGGTCTCGTCGATGACCGGCGGGGCCGGGCGCGGGGGCGTCGGCATGACCGCCGCCTCCGAGTGGCCGCCGCAGCCGTAGGACAGGGAGACCACACGGCCGTCCGCGGGGGCGAACTCGTTGGCGCACAGGCCGAACGCCTGGCCCAGCGAGCCGCCGAGCGGGACGAGGAAGCCGCAGCTCACACAGGACGCCGGGGCCGCCTGGGCCATCGGGGTCTGCGAGCCGTAGGCGTCCTCCCAGCGGTCCGCGGCGACATGCAGGCCGTAGCGGGACAGCACCCGCGCCCGGCGCATGCCCAGTTCCTCCGCCACAGAGGCGATCGACCCCCGCGCGGGGACCACCGGAAGGTTCGCCGGGGTGCCCCCCGTGACGTCCGCGTCCTCCGCCTCGACCAGTTCCGCCATCTCCGCGGAGACCGCCGCGCTCGGCAGCGGCTCGTCCTCGCCGGAGTACCCCGGCTCCAGCCGGAGGTCCTCGGCGTCGGTCGGCAGCAGATCGCCGGGACCCATGTCACCGGGGCGCAGCCGCTCGCTCCACGGCACCCACTCGGGCGCCAAGAGCGCGTCGGGGCCGGGCAGCAGGACCACCTCGTCGAGCGTGACGATCTTCGCGCGGGACGCCCGCGCCACCGTCACCGCCCAGCGCCAGCCCCGGTAACCGAGTTCCTTGCACTCGAAGAAGTGCGTCACGACACGGTCGCCCTCGGAGACCAGTCCCGCGTGCTCGCCCACCACGCCGGGGGCGGCGGCCTCCTCGGCTGCGGTACGGGCGAGGTCGACGGCCTCGGCGCACAGGCGGTCGGGGGTGCGGCTTCGCGTTGTCGCTGCGCTCACGGTCTCGCTTCTCTCCTACGCCGTCACTCGGGTGCGCCGGCCTGAAGGCGGTGGGTGCGGACGGAGCGGACCGAAGGGCCGCGTCGACGTCCGCGCCCGTTCGCGCTCGGGCGCACCTGCTGGAATCCATTCTGCGGGATGTCCGAGAGGCGCGCGGCCGAGAACGTTCGCCACGACGCGCTACGCACGCTACCTGTTAGTCGGCGCTCGGCCTACACCGACGTGATGGTTCCGCAACTTGATGAGTGGTCCTGCGCGCGGTTACCGCACTACTCACAGCTTTCTCGGGGCACTATGACGGGGTGGCAGCCGCAAGGGCTCCGCAGGGAGCCACCGGGATCCGTGGCGGTCCGGGCCGGATGACCGGACCCGTCCGCGCGGTCGGCCGTGCCCTGCACCTCCCCTTCACCGGCACCGCCCGCGGCATCCGCAAGGCGACCCACGCCCACGGCGCGGGCGAGTCGGGCCTCGGCAAGCTGATCGAACTGCACGCGGTCAACGGCGCCGGCGACGTCATGATCACCGTCGCGCTCGCCTCGACGGTGTTCTTCTCGGTGCCGACCGACGAGGCCCGCGGCCGCGTCGCCCTCTACCTCGCCATCACCATGGCCCCCTTCACCGTCCTCGCGCCGGTGATCGGCCCCCTCCTCGACCGCCTCCCGCACGGCCGCCGCGCCGCCATGGCCGGCGCCATGCTCGCCCGCGCCCTGCTCGCGCTGATCATCTCCGGGGCGGTGGCCACCGGCAGCCTGGAGCTGTACCCGGCCGCGCTCGGCGTCCTGGTCGCCTCCAAGGCGTACGGCGTCGTCAGAAGCGCGGTCGTGCCCCGGCTGCTGCCACCCCGCTTCTCCCTGGTCAAGGCCAACTCCCGCGTCACCCTCGGCGGACTGCTCGCGACCGGCATCGCGGCCCCCGTCGGCGCCGGGCTCCAGGCGATCGGACCGCGCTGGCCGCTCTACGGCGCCTTCGTCATCTTCATCGCCGGGATGTTCCTGTCCTTCTCGCTGCCGCCGAAGGTCGACTCGGCCAAGGGCGAGGACGTGGCGCTGCTCGCCGCCGACGAGGAGCACCTGCACGGACCGCACCTCAAGCCGGTCAAGCGGCCGGGGCTGCGCACGGTCGGCACCGCCGTCACCCACGCCCTCGGCGCCAACGCCACCCTGCGCTGGCTCTCCGGCTTCCTCACCTTCTTCCTCGCCTTCCTGCTGCGCGAACACCCGCTGACCGGCGAGAGCGCGGCCGTCTCCCTCGGCCTGGTCGCCGTCTCGGCGGGCGCGGGCAACGCGCTCGGTACGGCCGTCGGGGCATGGCTGAAGTCGAAGGCGCCGGAGATCATCATCGTGACGGTGGTGGCCGTCGTGCTCGGCGCGGCGGTCGTCGCGGCGGTCTTCTTCGGGGCGTTCCTGGTGGCGTGCCTGGCCGCCGTCGCCGGTTTCTCGCAGGCCCTGTCCAAGCTGTCCCTGGACGCGCTGATCCAGCGGGACGTGCCCGAACCGGTCCGCACCTCCGCCTTCGCCCGCTCCGAGACGCTGCTCCAGGTGTCCTGGGTCTTCGGCGGCGCGGTCGGCATCGTGATGCCCCTCAACGGCTACCTGGGCCTCGCGGTCGCGGCCGCCGTCGTCGCCGCGGGCTGGCTCGGCACCGCCAAGGGCCTGCTGAGCGCCGCCCGGCACGGCGGAGCGCCCCGGGCGCGAGTGGCGTAACGAACAGGGCACGCCGTACCCCGCATAAAGGGACTGTAGGAGCGGCCCGATAGCCTTCCGCCATGACCACGCTGCAATCCGTTGTTGTGCGACGCCGCCGCGCCGTCGCCGTCGCCGGCGCCGTTTCCGCCGGACTGCTCGTCCTGTCCGCCTGCGACAAGCCGACGCCGCGCGCCACCGTCACGGTCGGCTCGACCTCGGTGAGCTCCGAGGCCACCTGCTACGACGACGGCAAGGACCTCGGCCAGGCGAAGGCCACCAAGTGCTCCCTGGAGAAGGGAGACGTCAAGACGATCAAGGTCAAGCAGAGCGAGACCCTGCGCGTCGGCGTCGACCCGAAGGTCGCGGACACCGGCTGGGCGCTGTGGATCAACGGTCAGCAGATGACGTACGCCTACAAGAAGACGTACTACGCCTTCGAGGGCGTCGACCTCTTCGCCCAGTCGCAGGGCCAGGCCCCCCAGAAGACGCTGTACATCAGCATCGTCGAGCAGGACAAGGCGACCTCGGGCCAGAGCAAGGACTACAAGGGCGTGTGGAACTTCAAGCTGGAGAACGAGGACTACTGATCGGCGTCCACCCCGTGCGCATCCTCGTGGCCACCGCGGTCCCCGTCGAACGGGACGCGGTGGCACGCGCGTTCCCGGGGACGACCGTCGACGTCGTCGCCGCGGGTGTCGGCCCGGCGCTCGCCGCCGCCTCCACGGCCACCGCCCTCACCACGGCCGTCCTCGCGGGCGCTCCCTACGGCCTGGTCGTCTCCGCCGGGATCGCCGGCGGGTTCCTGCCGGACGCGCCCGTCGGCTCGCTCGTCGTCGCCGACGAGATCACCGCGGCCGACCTCGGCGCCGAGACGGCCGAGGGGTTCGTGCCGGTGACCGAACTGGGCTTCGGGACCGTCACCCACCGTCCGCCCACGGCACTCGTACGGGATGCCGTGGCCGCGACCGGGGCACGCGCCGGAGCCATCCTGACGGTCTCCACGGTCACCGGTACGGCGGCCCGGGCTCTGAGCTTGAAGAACCGCCACCCCACCGCCCTCGCCGAGGCCATGGAGGGCTTCGGGGTCGCCGAGGCCGCCGCCGCGCAGGGGGTGCCGGTGCTGGAGGTCCGTGCCGTCTCCAACCCGGTCGGCCCGCGCGACCGGGCCGCCTGGCGCATCGGCGACGCGCTGAACGCCCTCACCGAGGGGTTCGGGAAGCTCGCACCCGTCCTGGAGAGTTGGAAACCGGTATGAGCCTTCGGATCGCTTACTCGCCCTGTCCCAACGACACCTTCGTCTTCGACGCGCTGGCCCACGGCCGGGTGCCGGGCGCTCCCGCGCTGGACGTGACCTTCGCGGACATCGACATCACCAACGGCATGGCCGAGCGCGGTGAACTGGACGTCCTGAAGGTGTCGTACGCCGTGCTGCCGTACGTCCTCGACGAGTACGCGCTGCTGCCGTGCGGGGGCGCGCTGGGGCGGGGGTGCGGGCCGCTGGTGCTCACGCGCGAGGCCGGGGCGGATCTCACGGGCCGTACCGTCGCCGTGCCGTCCGAGAGGTCGACGGCGTATCTGCTGTTCCGGCTGTGGGCGGCGGACGTGGTGCCGGGCGGGGTCGGGGAGATCGTCGTCTTGCCCTTCCACGAGATCATGCCGGCCGTGCGGGACGGGAAGGTCGACGCGGGGCTCGTCATCCACGAGGCGCGGTTCACGTACCAGGGGTACGGGCTGCACAAGCTGGCGGACATGGGCGAGCACTGGGAGGCGACGACGGGGTTGCCGATTCCGCTGGGCGCGATCATCGCCAAGCGGTCGTTGGGGGCCGAGGTGTTGACGGGGCTGGCGGACGCGATCCGTACGTCCGTGAGGGCCGCGTGGGACGACCCGTCGGTGTCGCGGCCGTATGTCATGGAGCACGCGCAGGAGATGGATCCCGCCGTCGCAGACCAGCACATCGGGCTTTACGTAAATGAGTTCACGGCTGATCTGGGGGACGACGGATATGCGGCGATTCGGGGGTTGTTGACGCGGGCGGCGGCCGAGGGGTTGGTGCCTGCTCTGAGGCCCGGGGCGCTCGCGTTTCCCTAGCCCCGGTGGGGCCACTGGGCCAGCGCCATCATGCCGAGCACCTTGCGGATCAGGAAAGCCGCCAGGGGCAGTTCGACGCAGACCGCCAGCGCCACCGAGAACCAGACGTCGGGCGTGCCCAGCGCCAGCGACACGTCGAACCACGCGTCGCAGGCCAGGAGCGTGCCCGTGGCGACCGCCGCCACGACCACCGCACGGTGCCGGCGCCAGCCCAGCACCGCCGTGGCGGCCATCGCGAGGACGAGCAGGACGTCGAAGCCGACCCAGGTCACCCGCCACTGGCGGACCGTGTATCCGCTGGGCAGGGTGACGGCCAGCAGGATCGTCCACGGGACCAGGCCGACCGCGCAGACGGTGAGGAGTTCCAGGGTGTGTCTGCGCTGTCGCCTTATCCGCTCCCAGAGTTCCGGGGAGGGCTCGGTCCCGGTGTCGTGCACCTCGGGTCACACGTCCAGTTGGTCGGCGACGGCCCGCAGCAGGCCCGCGATCTTCTTGCCGGCCACCTTGTCGGGGTAGCGGCCGCGCTCCAGCATGGGTGTGATGTTCTCCAGCAGGGTCGTCAAGTCCTGGACGATGGAGGCCAGTTCGTCCGGCTTCTTACGGGTCGCGGCCGCGACCGACGGGGTCGGGTCGAGAACGGTCACCGAGAGGGCCTGGTCGCCGCGCTGTCCGGCGACCACACCGAACTCCACCCGCTGCCCGGGCTTCAGCGTCTCGACTCCGGCGGGGAGGACCGAGGAATGGACGAAGACGTCACCGCCGTCGTCACGGGAGAGAAAGCCGAAGCCCTTCTCACTGTTGAACCACTTGACCTTGCCGGTAGGCACGTCTGTCCTCGTCCTCGTACTCGTCGGAAAACTGCTTCGGAAACGCCCAGGAACTGCTCTTGATAGCACTGGGGCGGGTCGTCGGGACCCGCCGGTACCAAGGCTAATGGTCTTCAGGCCGGTGACAAGACGTCGCCCGGTTGTTCCTTCGCGCAGGGAACTACCCTGGTCCGGTGCGTGACAAAACCCAAACGAATTCCGCCGTTCCCGGCGACCGACTGATCCGTGCCGGAGCGGTCGTGTTCTTCATCGGTGCCGTGGCCACACTCGTCACCGTGGCCCCGTTCCTGCTCGGTACGACGCCTTTTCCCACGTACATGTTCGGATTGAGCATGTTCATGGCCCTCGGTTTCGTGCTGGCGGGCGCGGGGGTGCTGCAATCGATCGCCGCGGGACGGCGTCAGGCGCGGACCGGACGGTAGTCCGAAAACCACTGCGGAAACTCGGTCAGATCGGCGAGAACGACATCGGCACCGGCCTCGCTCAACTCCCGCGCGCTGCACGGCCCCGTCGGCACGGCGACCGAGAACGCCCGGGCGGTACGGGCCCCGCGGACATCCCCGACATGGTCGCCGACGTAGACGCTCGCGCCGTGTTCCCGCAGCGCGTCCGCCTTCTGCTCGGCCCAGAGGTTGCCGATCACCGCGTCGGGCGCCATGCCGAGGTGCTTCATGTGCAGCTTGGCGTTGGGCTCCCACTTGGCGGTGACGACGATGGCCCGCCCACCGGCCGCCTGCACGGCCGCGACGGCCTCGCGGGCGCCGGGCATCGCGAGGGTCCCGGTGACGGCGTACGACGGGTAGAGCTCCCGGTAGAGGTCCGACATCGCCGCGATCTCCTCGGCCGCGAACCAGTACGCCATCTCCTCCTCCAGCGGCGGCCCGAGCCGCGAGACGACCGCGTCGGCGTCGACGTACGTCCCCGTCCGCGCGGACAGTTCCACCCAGCAGGCGTGGATCCCGGGGCGGGAGTCGATGAGCGTCATGTCGAGATCGAAGCCGACGGTCGGGCCGGGGGCGATGCGTGCAGAGGCCATATGGGCCATTGTGCCCAAGGGGTACGACGACCAGACACCGGTTTTCGGTGCGCTGAGCGGGCCTGGTGAAGTCGGCTGCGCCGCCGAGGGGCGCGGGGCTGTATCGATATCGCGGGGCTGTATCGATATGCGGCCCCGCCGCGGGGTGCGACCAGCCGGCACGGCGCCGCAGCCGAACGACGGCACGACGCGGCACATCCAGCGGAGCGCTCAGCCCCGCCGCTGTGACCGCCATACCAGGAACAGGGCCGATGCCACGGCCGCGCCGCGGACCACCCACGGCCAGGTGTCGGCGATCGCGGTGTTCATCTGGCCCTCGGCGATCGGGGTGCCCCAGCGACCCTCGTTGCGGCCCCACAGCCACACGGCTCCCGCGGTGAGCGAGAGGCCGGGCAGGATCATCACCGCCCACTTCGTCTCCGCGTCGCTCAGCCGCCGCGAGGCCCAGGCGATGAGCCAGCCCACCAGGAGCACGATCAGGTTGCCCAGCACGGCACCGGCGACGAGGAGCGCGGCGGCGAGCAGCAGGAGGGGGTTGCTCCGGCTCCCGCCTCCCGCACGGGACAGGAGGCGGCGCCGGGGGGCGGGGACGGGGGCCGCCTCGACGACGGGCTGGGGGACCCGCTTCGGTTTCCACCACGCCGTACGGACGGGCTTCGCCGGTACCTCCGCCGCCTTCTCCACGACGGGCTCGGGCTTGGTCTCCTCCTTGGGCGGCGGAGGCTTCAGCAGTTCGGGGATCTCCACGCCGCCGACGAAACCCGGGACGCTGTCGCCGACGCCGAAGGGGCTGGAGTCCACCCGCCACCAGTCGGGCTGGCGCGCGGTGTCGCCGAGTTCGTCGAGGCCGGCGACGTGGGGGCCGGCGGTGGGGGTCTCCGGCGGCGGCACGGACTTGTGCAGCCTGTCCTTGGGGCGCTCGGTGTCGTCGTCGTGTTCCCGGTCCCGTTGTACGGGCATGGAGACGACCGGCGCCTGCGGGGCGCTGTCCGCGGTGCCACCGGCGGCGGTGACCACGTCGTCGGGGCTGCCGAGGCGGGCGATGATGCGGCGGACGGCGGCCGGGGAGTCCACGGTGGCCTTCGCCCGGCGGCGGTCGATCTCGTTGCGGAGTTCGGAGACGAGACGCATGCGGGCGCCCGACGGCAACTGGCGCCGCTGGGCGATGTCGCCCACGCGGCTCAGGTATTCGTAGACGACCTGGTCGCTCTCGATCCCCATGGGATGACGGTATCGCGGCCGTCCGCGGGTTCATCGGCGCGTACGCCCCCCTGTCGCACCCACCCGCTACCGTTGGTCGGATGAGTAGCTCGGCCAATCCGCCGCGGTCTCTCGCGGAGGCGCTTCGGGGCAGGGACGACGGTTCCCTGGCCGCGCTGTTGCGCGCCCGTCCCGATCTGATCACGCCCGTGCCCACGGATCTGACGCAGCTGGCGACCCGGGCCGGGACGCGTGCGTCGGTGGTGCGGGCGCTGGAGCGGCTGGACCGTTTCGCGTTGCAGGCGGCGGAGGCGCTGGCCGTGGCGGCGGACCCGGCGCCGTACGACGAGCTGCTCGCGCTGCTGGCCGGTGACGGCGGGGACCCGGCGGTCGCGGCCGCACTGCCGAAGGCGCTCGCGACCCTGCGCGAACAGGCGCTGGTGTGGGGCGCCGACGACCGGCTGCGCCTGGTCCGTACGGCCCGTGAGCTGCTCGCCCCCTCCCCGCAGCACCCCTCGCCGACCGGGCTCGGCCCGACCGTGCAGGAGGCGACGGCGGGGATGTCGCCGGGCCGGGTCCAGGAGATCGTCGCGGCGGCCGGGCTGCCCTCGACGCACGACGCGGTCTCGGCGGTCGCCGCGCTGACGGCGCTGTTCCGGGACCGGCGGCGGATGACCAAGCTGGTCGGGGGCCTCCCGGAGGAGTCGCGGGAGGTGCTGTCCCGGCTGGTGTGGGGCCCGCCGTACGGCCAGGTCACCCCCGATCCGGCGCCCCATCTGCGGCGGCTGCTGGATCTGGGGCTGCTGGTGCCGACGGCGCCCGGGACGGTCGTACTCCCGCGTGAAGTGGCCCTGCATCTGCGCGGCGGGCGGGCGCACCGCGCGGCCGAGCCGCTGGCGCCCGCGGTGGAGGCGGCGGCGACGCACCGTCCGCAGGTGGTGGACGCGACGGCGGCCGGGCAGGCGTACACCGCGCTGGCCACCGTCGAGGAGCTGCTGAAGGACTGGGACGAGGGCGGGCCGGCCGTGCTGCGGGCGGGCGGGCTGAGCGTGCGCGACCTCAAGCGCACGGCCGTCGCGCTGGACGTGGCGGAGCCGGTGGCCGCGTTCTGGGTCGAACTGTCCTATGCGGCGGGCCTGGTGGCCTCCGACGGCGAGGCCGACGAGCGGTATGCCGCGACCCCGGCCTACGACGAGTGGCTGGAGCAGCCGGCGGCTCAGCGGTGGGCCCGGCTGGCGGAGGCGTGGCTCGCGGCGACGCGGACGGCGGGGCTGGTCGGCGGACGGGACGCGAAGGACCGCGCCCTGTCGGCGCTGGGCCCCGGCCTGGACCGCAGTGCGGCGCCGGAGGTACGGCACCGGGTGCTGACGCTGCTGGCGGGCCTGCCGGAGGGTGCGTCCCCCTCCCCCGCGTCGGTCCTCGCCCGTCTGCGCTGGGAACGCCCCCAGCGGCGCGAGGAGGACCTGCGGGTCCGCCTGGCGGAGTGGACGCTGACGGAGGCGGAGTTGCTGGGGGTCACGGGACGGGGGGCACTGTCGGGGCACGGGCGGGCGCTTCTCGGGGCGCCGGCCGGGGGCGGCTCGGCGAGGGCGTCGGTGGCGGGGAGGGCGGCTGCGTCGGACGGTTCGCGCGGCTCGTACGGCTCACGCGGCTCGGCCACGGCTTCGGCGGCCGGTGGAAGCCGTCCCGCCGGTCTCCCTGCCGGTCTCCCCTCCGTGCCCCTCGACGGCGGGCCCGGCGACAAGCTTCCCGTGCACCACGTGACCCCGGTCCTGGAGCCCCTCTCCCCCGCCGAGCAGGCCGTCGCCTCCGCCGCGGCCGCGCGGATCCTCGCGCCGCTCCTGCCCGAGCCCCTGGACCACGTCCTGCTCCAGGCCGATCTGACGGCGGTGGCGCCGGGTCCGCTCCAGCGGCCGCTCGCCGATGTGCTGGACGTGCTCGCGGACGTGGAGTCGAAGGGCGGGGCGACGGTGTACCGGTTCACGCCCGGGTCGGTGCGCCGGGCCCTGGACGCCGGACAGTCCGCCTCCGACCTGCACGCTTTCCTCACGGCGCACTCCCGTACGCCGGTCCCGCAGCCGCTGACGTATCTGATCGACGACGTGGCCCGCAGACACGGGCATCTGCGGGTGGGCGCGGCCTCCGCCTACGTCCGCTGCGACGACGACGCCGTACTGAACGAGATCCTGCTGGACAAGCGCGCGGCCAGCCTGCGCCTGCGCCGCCTGGCCCCGACCGTGCTTGCCGCCCAGGCGGACCCGGCGACGCTCCTGGACGGCCTGCGCGCGATGGGCTTCGCCCCGGCCGCCGAGTCCGCCGACGGCGACGTCCTGATCGCCCGCGCCCACGCCCACCGCACCCCGCCCCGCACGGCCCCCGAACCGGTCCCGGACGGCCCGCCGATCCCCGACGGAACCCTCCTGACGGCCGCGATCCGAGCCATCCGCGCAGGCGACCTGGCCTCGACGGCCCCCCGCAAGCAACCCCCCTCGGCCTCCCCCTCCGCCCCGGGCGACCTCCCCCGCACCAGCTCCGCCGAGACCCTCGCCACCATGCAGGCCGCCGTCCTCACCGGCGAGGCCCTCTGGATCGGCTACGTCAACGCGGAGGGCACCGCCAGCCAGCGCGTCATCGCCCCCGTCCGCGTCGAGGGCGGCTTCGTGACGGCCTACGACCACACAGCGGACGAGGTCCGCACGTACCCACTGCACCGGGTGACGGGGGTGGCGGAGCTGGCGGAGGACTGACGAGGTCCACCAATGCCCTATATCGATCACCTTTGTTGTGCTATTTCTGACTCAGCTCAGCACGGGGGAACGAGGAGGGGGGCCTCGATGAGCGATGATCCGGAGCCCGGCCGGGCCGAACCGCAGAACCCGAACACCTCGAACGGACCGGGCAGAACAGGGCTGTGGATCGCCGTGATCGGCCTGCTCGCCGCAGTGGCCGGTCCCCTGGTCCCCGTACTGGTCGCGCGCTCCGACGACGTGAACGACTCGCCCGCACGGTCCTCGGTGGCTGCGGTCTCCACCCACACGGCGTCCGACACCACCGAACCGCCGGACGAACCCACGGACACGACCGAACCCGACAGCCCGGACACGTCGACGCCGGACCCGGACGCGGACGTGCGGGCGCTGACCGATCTGATCACCTCGGGGAGCAGCTCGCTGATCGGCTGCGAGGAGAGCTTCACCCTGGATGACGAGCCCCTCGCGGCCGTCTCCTGCGGCACCGTCGAAAGCGACGGACCGGCCACGGTCGACGCGTATTCCTTCGCCTCGAAGCCGGACCTCGACAACTGGATGGCCGGCGAACTCGGCTCCTACGGGGAAACCGACGGCAGCACGTGCGACACGGGCGGCAACTGGAGGGGGACCTGGTCGCACGACGAGGTGGTGATCGGAGATCTCGCGTGCGGGCGGATCAACGGGGACTACTGGATGACCTGGGCCTTCGACGACCAGCTGATCGTCCTGGACACCAGCCACACCGACGCAGCCCTTCTGTACAGCTGGTGGGACAGCGCGCCCCTCACCTTCTGACCGTGCGCGGCCCGCTCCCGCCCGCATACGGCACACTGGACGTTTGGTCCGCGCGGAAGGAATCACGTACGTGAACGGTCCTCTCATCGTCCAGTCCGACAAGACCCTGCTCCTGGAGGTCGACCACGAGCAGGCCGACGCGTGCCGCCGGGCCATCGCGCCCTTCGCCGAGCTGGAGCGGGCGCCCGAGCACATCCACACCTACCGGGTGACCCCGCTCGGCCTGTGGAACGCGCGCGCGGCCGGGCACGACGCCGAGCAGGTCGTCGACGCGCTCGTGCTGTACAGCCGCTACCCCGTGCCGCACGCGCTGCTCGTCGACATCGCGGAGACGATGGACCGCTACGGCAGGCTGACCCTGAGCAAGCACCCCGCGCACGGGCTCGTCCTGACCACCACCGACCGGCCGGTGCTTGAGGAGGTGCTGCGGTCCAAGCGGATCGCCCCGCTGGTCGGCGCCCGGATCGACCCGGACACCGTGGCCGTGCACCCCTCCGAGCGCGGCCAGATCAAGCAGACGCTGCTGAAGCTGGGCTGGCCCGCCGAGGACCTCGCGGGGTACGTCGACGGTGAGGCGCACCCCATCGAGCTGGCCGAGGACGGGTGGGCCCTGCGGCCGTACCAGAAGCAGGCCGTGGAGAACTTCTGGCACGGCGGGAGCGGGGTCGTGGTCCTGCCCTGCGGTGCGGGGAAGACGCTGGTCGGCGCCGGATCCATGGCGCAGGCCAAGTCGACCACGCTGATCCTCGTCACCAACACCGTCTCCGCCCGGCAGTGGAAGCACGAGCTGGTGAAGCGGACCTCGCTGACCGAGGACGAGATCGGCGAGTACAGCGGGACGCGCAAGGAGATCCGCCCGGTCACCATCGCGACCTACCAGGTCCTCACCACCCGCCGGAAGGGCGTCTACCCGCACCTGGAGCTGTTCGACTCCCGGGACTGGGGGCTGATCGTCTACGACGAGGTGCATCTGCTGCCGGCTCCCGTCTTCAAGTTCACCGCCGACCTCCAGGCCCGGCGGCGGCTGGGACTGACCGCGACCCTCGTGCGCGAGGACGGCCGTGAGTCGGACGTGTTCTCGCTCATCGGGCCCAAGCGGTTCGACGCGCCCTGGAAGGAGATCGAGGCGCAGGGGTACATCGCACCCGCCGACTGCGTCGAGGTCCGGGTCAACCTCACCGACTCCGAGCGGCTCGCCTACGCCACCGCCGAGCAGGAGGAGAAGTACCGGTTCTGTGCGACGACCGCGACCAAGCGGAAGGTCACGGAGGCGCTGGTGCGCCGCTTCGCCGGACAGCAGATCCTCGTCATCGGCCAGTACATCGACCAGCTCGACGAGCTGGGCGAACATCTGAACGCCCCCGTGATCAAGGGCGAGACCTCCAACGCCCAGCGCGAGAAGCTCTTCGACGCCTTCCGCGAGGGCGAGATCAGCGTGCTCGTGGTCTCCAAGGTCGCGAACTTCTCCATCGACCTGCCGGAGGCGACCGTCGCGATCCAGGTCTCCGGCACCTTCGGCTCCCGCCAGGAGGAGGCCCAGCGCCTCGGCCGCGTCCTGCGCCCGAAGGCGGACGGCCACCAGGCCCACTTCTACTCGGTCGTCGCCCGCGACACCATCGACCAGGACTTCGCCGCCCACCGCCAGCGCTTCCTGGCGGAACAGGGCTACGCCTACCGCATCGTGGACGCGGACGACCTGCTGACGGAGAGCTGACCGATCGGCTCCCGGCACGGGTGACGGGCTCGGTACTCTGGCGATACGGCACGATCGACGGCAGGGAGGGCGCCGTGCCTCACGAGGACATCTACGAGGTGCTGTACACCGAGCCGGCCGCCCGTGACCGCGACGGGCTGGACCCGGTACGCAGGGCCGCACTCGACAAGGCCGTCGCCATACTGGCCCGCGATCCCTACACGGAGGTGTCACGGCCCATCGGGATCGGCGACCAGGACCGTGAGATCCGACTCACCTCTCAGATCGTCGCCGAGTACATGGTCTCCCGCGGCCGCCTGCTCCTGGTCATGCTGCGGATCTTCGACGACGCGGACATCCTGCTGCCCGAGGAAGGCTGAACCGGCGCTCGGCTCACCGGCGCCGGACGCCCGCCTCCTCGGCGTACTCGCCGAGTATGACGACGTCGCGGGCCGCGCCGGCGAAGACGCGGAGGGCTCGGAAGGCGTTGCCGAGGCGGTGGGTGCGGGGGTGGCCGGAGACGGAGGTCGCCCCGGACGGGCGACCGGGGGCTGGGGTGAAGGTCGCTGCACTCATGACTCCATGGTGGCCGCAGAGGCATAAGGCGGGCATCGGCCCCAGGTAGCCATTTGCTGTGCTACCTGAGTACACCCCCCGGGTGGAGCCTCCCCTACGGGAGGTAGACCCCGACCCTGATATGCGCGAGGTAAGGACTCGCCCTCAGGGCTCGCGGCAAGGACTCCCCGAGAGCCCGGGAAAACCCGTTGGCCCCGCCACCCTCCGCCCCTCTAGAATCTCCGCTCTTGCCCGCCTCCCTCACGGAGTGCCGCCGTCCGGACGGAAACCGGTCGGCATCCCACCACGCGGCCCGCGGCACCTGCCCGTAGCACCTTCGGAGGCACCCCCTTGTCCACGTCCGTCGACGACCCGACGCCACTCGACGACCCCCTCGCCCGCGAGCGCGCCCACCTCACCGGCTCCCGCGCCGCCCTGCGCGCCATGCGCGAGGACGTCGAGTCCCTCGACATCAAGGACGTCACCGCGAACTGGGTCAACGCCGAGGTCCTGGCCCGCCAGATCGAGGAGCGCATCAAGGCGCTGGCCGACCTCAGCGACACCCCGCTCTTCTTCGGCCGCCTCGACTACCTGCACTCCCCGGGCGCCGAGCAGGCCGAAGGAGCCGACGGAGAGCGCTTCTACATCGGCCGTCGGCACGTCCACGACCACGACGGCGACCCCATGGTCATCGACTGGCGCGCGCCCGTCTCGCAGCCGTTCTACCGGGCCTCCAAGAAGGACCCGATGGACATCGCGCTGCGCCGCCGCTTCGGGTACACCCGCGGCGACATCACCGCGTACGAGGACGAACACCTCTCCGACCCGGCCGAGGCCGCGCGGACCAGCAAGCTGCTCCAGCAGGAGATCGAGCGCCCGCGTGTCGGCCCGATGCGCGACATCGTGGCGACGATCCAGCCCGAGCAGGACGAGATCGTACGATCCGGTCTCGGCGGCACGGTCTGCGTCCAGGGCGGCCCCGGCACCGGAAAGACGGCGGTCGGCCTGCACCGGGTCGCCTACCTCCTCTACGCCCACCGCGAGCGGCTCGCCCGCACCGGCACGCTCGTCATCGGACCGAACCGCTCCTTCCTCCACTACATCGAGCAAGTACTGCCCGCGCTGGGCGAGTTGACCGTCCAGCAGGCCACCGTCGACGACCTGGTCGCGAAGAACGCCGAGGTGCGCGGCACCGACGAGGCACCGGCAGCCGTCATCAAGGGCGACGCGCGGATGGCCGAGGTGCTGCGCCGCGCCGTCTACTCGCACGTCACCATGCCGACCGAACCGGTCGTGGTCGTACGGGGATCACGCCGGTGGCGTGTCCCGGCGTACGAACTCGAAGGCCTCGTCCGTGAGTTGCTGGACCGGGACATCCGCTACGGCGCCGCCCGCGAGGCTCTTCCGCAGCGCATCGCGCACGCCGTACTGGTGCAGATGGAGCGCTCCGGGGAGGCGCCGGACGACCGGGTGCAGGACGCGGTGGCGCGCAACGCGGCGGTGAAGGCGGCGGTGAAGCAGGTGTGGCCGCCGGTGGATCCGGCCAAGCTCGTCCTGCGGCTGCTGACCGACGCGGACTTCCTCGCCGAGCACGCGGAGGGGATCCTCGACGAGGCGGAGCAGAAGACGATCCTGTGGGCGAAGCCGGTGCGGTCGGTCAAGTCAGCCAAGTGGTCCGCCGCGGACGCGGTGTTGATCGACGAGACGACGGACATCGTGGAGCGCACGCACTCGCTGGGACATGTCGTCCTCGACGAGGCGCAGGACCTCTCCCCCATGCAGTACCGCGCGGTGGGGCGCCGCTGCACGACCGGTTCGGCGACCGTCCTCGGCGATCTCGCACAGGGCACGACCCCTTGGGCGACGCGGAGTTGGGGCGAGGCGTTGGCCCACCTCGGCAAGTCCGACGGGGTGATCGAGGAGTTGACGGCGGGTTTCCGTGTGCCGACGGATGTCATCACGTACGCGTCCCGGCTGCTGCCGCACATCGCGCCGGGGCTCACGCCGGTGGCGTCGGTGCGTGAGAACCCAGGGTTCTTCGAGGTGCGTGAGATCGGCGGGGCGGCCGAAGTTGTCGCCGCGTGTGAGGAGTTGCTGCGGCGCGAGGGGTCGACGGGGTTGATCGTGGCGGACGCGCGGGTGCGGATGGTGGCGGACGCGCTCACCGCGGCCGGTATCGGCTTCCTGGCCCCCGGCGAGGAGACCACCGCCGAAACCCGTCTCACCCTGGTCCCGGCATCGCTCGCCAAGGGTCTTGAGTACGACTACGTCGTGCTGGACGAACCCCAGGCGGTTGTGGAGGGGGAGCCGGATGAGCGGACGGGGTTGCGGCGGTTGTACGTGGCGTTGACCCGTGCGGTCTCGGGGTTGATCGTGACGCATCAGGGGGCCTTGCCGTCTCAGTTGTGAGTGCGGCTGTGTGGGGGCTGGTCGCGCAGTTCCCCGCGCCCCTGAAAGAAAGGCCGGTCCAGGGCTCGGCGCCAAGTACGTACCGCGTCCGCCGACACCGGGGCAGTCCAACCGTCCGGCCTCGCCGCACCGCCGATGTGGAACCCGTCGATCCCTGCGGCCCTCAGCCGCTCCACATGATCCAGCCGCAACCCCCCGCCCACCAGAAGCCGCTGCTCATACCCGGGCTCCCCCTGACGCGCCGCCTCTCGGAGCAGGACCGGGAGGCCCTCGTCAACCCCCGTCGCCGAGCCCGCCGTCAGATACGTGTCCAGGCCCGGCAGGTCGGCCAGCTGCTTGCGCAGGGCGTCTCGGTCGCTCGCGTGGTCGATGGCCCGGTGGAAGGTCCACCGGCAGCCGTCCAGCTCCCCCACCACCCGCTCCACGACCCCCACGTCGACGCCGCCCTCCGCGTCCAGGAACCCGAGCACGAACTCCTCGGCCCCCGCCTCCCGCATCTCCCCGGCCACCCGCACTAGCCGCTCGACGTCGCCCACCGCGAACCCGGCCGTGAGACGCAGCATCACCCGCAGCGAGATGTCCACGGCGGCGCGGATCCCGGCGACCGTGGCGACCGCCGGCGTCAGACCGTCGGCGGCCATGTCGGTCACGAGTTCCAGCCGGTCCGCGCCCCCGGCCTGGGCGGCGACCGCGTCCTCGACACCGAGGGCGATCACCTCCAGGACTGCACGCTCGCTCATGGGACCCCATTCGTTGGACGATCGATCGGACGACTACAGGTCTAGTCCAATTTACGGTACGGGTCCACCCCGCGTCGGCCGGGGAGCCGGGCATCCGCGGAGACGGGGAGACGGGGAGACAATGAAGCCATGGCCGATCTCGACGCCCTCCGCGCCCGCTTCTCCGACGCCCTGACCGGAGCGCGGGGATCCGACGGCCCCGACCCGGTGCCGTACGCCGACAACCTGCTCGTCCGCTGGCAGGAGCCGCAGCGGCGGTACCACACGCTCGCGCACCTCACCGCCGTCCTCGACCACATCGACGTACTGGAGGAGTACGCCGATGATCCGAGCGCGGTGCGCCTGGCCGCGTGGTTCCACGACGCCGTCTACCTGCCGGACCGCTCGGAGAACGAGGAGCGGTCGGCGCGGCTGGCCGAGCGCGCGCTCCCCGAGGCCGGGGTCCCCGCCGCGACCACCGCCGAGGTCGCCCGGCTCGTCCGCCTCACCGTCACCCACGACCCCGCCGACGACGACCGCGACGGCCAGGTCCTGTGCGACGCCGACCTGGCGATCCTCGCCGCGCCACCGTCGTCGTACGCCGCCTACACGGCCGCCGTCCGCGAGGAGTACGGCTTCGTCCCAGACGACGCCTTCCGCGGGGGCCGTTCCGCGGTCCTGCGCCAACTGCTGGAGCTGCCACGGCTGTTCAGGACGCCGTACGGCACAAGGGAGTGGGAGGCGACGGCCCGCTACAACCTGCGCTCGGAGCTGGAAATGCTGTCGCTCTGAGCCGTCCGGCGCCATAGCCTGCCCGCATGACTGACTTGGGTGGGGACAGGGCCGGCGAGCGGGTCGCGGAGGCCGTGGCGAGCGCGGTGGCGCTGCTGCGGACGGCGGTGGACCGGGACTGGGAGGCGGTGCGGGCCGGACGGGTGGACTGGGACTGCCGGCGGACCGCGGCGCACATCGCCAGTGATCTCCTCTCGTACGCGGGGCAGTTGGCGGGCCGGGCCCAACACGCCTATGTGCCCTTCGAGATCACCGTCGACGGCGACGAGGACGGCCTGGACCGCGCGGACAACTCCGGTCTCCTGGAAGTGATCGAGACGACCGGCGCCCTGTTCACCGCGACCCTGCGCACCACCCCGCGCGAGGTCCGCGCCTTCCACCCGTACCCCTTCCGCAGCGCGAACCGCGAGGGCTTCGCCGCGATGGGCATCGCCGAAGTCCTGTTGCACACGCACGACATCGCCGAGGGCCTGGGCCTGCCGTACGAACCGCCCGCGCACCTTCCCTCCTACGTCCTGACCAGGATCTTCCCCGAGGTGCAGCCCGGCACCGACCACTGGCGCACCCTCCTGTGGGCGACCGGTCGCGGCGAACTGCCGGGCCGCGCCCCGGTCACCGGGTGGCGCTGGAGCAACAACCTCGTGCTGCCCACCGAACGGCTCACCCTCCAGGGTGTGACCCCGGCGGCCGCCGCCGACCTCGCGGCGGGCGGCGACGGCGGCTTCGCCTGGGTCGCGGACGGCCCCTTCGAGGGCACGAGGGAAGCCGCCGGGATGACCCTCAAGGCATACGAAGCAGGCGTGCACCGGCCGGAGTTCGGCCTCTTCGTCCTCGTACGACGGGACGACGGCCTGGCGGTCGGCGGCATGGGCTTCCACGGCGCGCCCGACGAGGAGGGCTGCGCGGAAGTCGGCTACGACCTGGCCCCCTCCGCCCGCGGCAACGGCTACGCGACCGAGGCCCTGCACGTCCTGCGCGACCATGCCCTGGCCCGCGACGACGTCCGCACCCTCTGCGCCACCATCGAACCCGAGAACGCCCCCTCCCAACGCGTGGTCGCCCGCGCGGGCTTCCACCGGGCGAGCGTCGAGGAGGAACAGGCGTACGGCGACAAGGAGACGGGCCTCAGGCTGTACGTCCTGACCGCGGAGGACCTGATCCAGGGCTAGATCGTGCGGCCCTTCGGCCGCCGCAGCCCCGCCCCCGTGAGCAGCCGTACCACCTCCCGGCTGCTCACCTCCACCGCTCCCGCGCGGACCACGTCCGCGTACCGGTGGGAGGGGATGTCGTAGTGGTCGCGTTCGAAGGCGCGGCGGGGTACGCCCAACTCGTCGGCGAAGGACTGGAGTTCGGCGAAGGAGACGTCGCTGATCAGGTGGGACCAGAGGCGGCCGTGGCCCGGCCAGGTGGGCGGGTCGATGTAGAGGGTCACGAGGACGGCGTCCCGCCGCCCAGCGCCGTGCCCAGGGAGCCCACCGCCGCTACCTTCACGCCCGCCTTGTGGCACACCCAGTGCGGGTCGGCACCCAGCTCCGGTTCGATCTCCAGGGCGTGCGGGTCGCCGGAGCCGCAGACCGGGCAGAGGGGCCAGCGGCCGTAGCGTTCGAGGAGGGCGTCCTGGACGTCCTGGGCGATCAGGCCGGAGACGTAGGCCGCGCCGTCCGGCCACTGCTCGACCCACCAGCGCCGCTCCACGACGGACTCCTCCACCAGGGACACCACGTCCGCCGCGGCCACCTCGCCCGCGGCCAGATCCGCGAGGACCAGGGCGCGGGCCGTGTGCAGGGCCTGTTCAAGCGGACCGATCGACTCCATGGTCCCATTGTGCGCGCTCTTGACCATCCCACCGAGCCGAAAATATCTTTCATACGTGACCCAGGAAGTGAAGGAAATTTTCGGCAGCGCCCTCGCCGCCAAGGTCCGCACCCTGACGCCGTCGATGACCCGCTCCATGCAGCGCGTCGCCGAGGCCGTCGCGAGCGACCCCGCCGGCTGCGCCGCCCTCACGGTCACCGGCCTCGCGGAGCTCACCGGCACCAGCGAGGCGACGGTCGTACGGACCGCCCGGCTGCTCGGCTACCCCGGCTACCGCGACCTGCGGCTCGCCCTCGCGGGGCTCGCGGCCCAGCAGCAGTCCGGGCGGGCGCCCGCGATCACGACGGACATCGCGGTGGACGACCCCATCGCCGACGTCGTGACGAAACTGGCGTACGACGAGCAGCAGACCCTCGCCGACACGGCGGCCGGGCTGGACACCGTGCAGCTCGGGGCGGCGGTGGCCGCCGCGGCGGGCGCGCGGCGCATCGACGTCTACGGGGTGGGGGCCTCCGGACTGGTCGCCCAGGACCTCACGCAGAAGCTCCTGCGGATCGGGCTGATAGCCCAGGCGCACAGCGATCCGCACCTCGCCGTGACCAACGCCGTCCAGCTGCGCACGGGTGACGTCGCCATCGCCATCACGCACTCCGGGTCGACGGGTGACGTCATCGAGCCGCTCCGGGTGGCCTTCGAGCACGGCGCCACCACCGTGGCGATCACCGGGCGGCCGAACGGCCCGGTGGCCCAGTACGCCGACCATGTGCTGACGACGTCCACAGCGCGGGAGAGCGAGCTGCGGCCGGCCGCGATGTCGTCCCGTACGAGTCAACTGCTGGTGGTGGACTGCCTGTTCGTGGGGGTGGCGCAGCGGACGTACGACACGGCGGCCCCGGCGCTGGCCGCCTCCTACGAAGCGCTGGCCCACCGGCACCGTCGTTAGACCGCGAACCCGAAAGAGCCACCTGCGATGACCTCCACCTCCAACCCCCGTGATCTGCGTGCCGAGTTGGACTCCCTGACCACCGAGGCCTTCCGTCCCGAACTCGCCGACATCGACCGGCTGCCGACGCTCGACATCGCGCGGCTGATGAACGGCGAGGACACCTCCGTACCGGCCGCCGTGGCAAGGGAGTTGCCGCGGATCGCCGCCGCCATCGACGCCGTCGCCGAGCGCATGGCGCGCGGTGGGCGGCTGATCTACGCGGGCGCCGGAACCGCCGGTCGACTGGGGGTACTTGACGCCTCCGAGTGCCCGCCGACCTTCAACACCGACCCCACGCAGGTCGTGGGGGTCATCGCGGGCGGGCCCGAGGCGATGGTGACGTCCGTCGAGGGCGCCGAGGACTCGGCGGAGCTGGCCCGGGCCGACCTGGACGGCCTCGCCCTGACCGCCGCCGACTCGGTGGTCGGGGTCTCCGCGTCCGGTCGTACCCCCTACGCCGTGGCCGCGGTCCAACACGCCCGCGCCCGCGGGGCGTTGACGATCGGCCTGTCCTGCAACGCGCGCAGCCCGCTCGCGGCCGCCGCCGACCACGGCATCGAGGTCGTCGTCGGCCCGGAACTGCTGACCGGCTCCACGCGCCTGAAGGCGGGCACGGCGCAGAAGCTGGTCCTGAACATGCTCTCGACGATCACGATGATCCGTCTCGGCAAGACCTACGGAAACCTCATGGTCGACGTCCGCGCCTCCAACGAGAAACTCCGCGCCCGCTCCCACCGCATCGTCACCCTCGCCACCGGCGCCGACGACGAGGAGGTCGAGCGCGCGCTGGCCGCCACGGACGGCGAGGTGAAGAACGCGATCCTGACCATCCTGGCCGACGTCGACGGCCCTACGGCGGCACGGCTGCTGGAGGAGTCGGGGGGCCACCTGCGGGCGGCACTGGCCGCCACGACCGGCTGACCCCTCTCAGGCGGACCAGACGAGGGTGTACCGCCAGAAGAGACGGCGGCGCAGTCGGGCGCCGGGGAGGACATGACGGACCGCCTCGACCAACTCGGTGTGGGTGACGTCCGGTTGGCGGGTCACGGCGGTCATCCCGACCGGGTGCTCCGCCGCCCTGCGTCCCCTGTTCTTGATCCAGCCGTAGATCAGGTTGAGGGGGACGGAGGCGAGGCCGAGCGCCCGCTGCACCGCGGTGTCCTCCCGGGTCAGGCCGACGATCACCAGCCGTCCGCCCGGGGCGAGTCGGTCACGGAAGCCGGTGAGCGCCTCGGTCAGGGGGAGGTGGTGGAGGACGGCGACGCAGGTGATGACGTCGTAGGGGCCTGCCGATGATCCAGTCGTCGCTGTCGATGCCGTGCACGTGCTGAGCCCGGGTCGCCAGCAGTCGGGCCAGGTCCCCGGCACCACAGCCGACGTCGAGGGCCCGGTCGAAGCGGGGCGGCAACTGCCGTAGGAGCCAAGGGTGGTAGTGGGCGTTGTGGGACCAGGGGTGGGCGGCGTTGAAGCGTTCGAGCGCGGCGAGGAGGGACATGAGGTCATTCCAGCAGGGCGGCTTCAAAGAGGTCAGGAACTGACCTAGTTGATTCCTAGCGTGGTCTCCACCGACGGAACCGACGGAACCGCCTGACCGAACAGCCACGGAGGACGAGACCATGACCGACACCGCGACCGCCACGACGACCGCCACGACGCCCCTCACCGACGAGCGCGCCGACCTGCTGGAGGCGCTGGCCAAGCACCGTCACTTCCTCCGCTTCACCGTCCGCGACCTCACCGACGAGCAGGCCGGGCGGCGGACCACCGTCAGCGAGCTGTGTCTGGGCGGACTGATCAAGCACGTCACCTCGGTGGAGCGGCACTGGGTCCGCTTTATCCTCGACGGCCCGTCCGGGATGCCCGACTTCACCGCGATGACGGAGGCCGACTGGGCCCGGCGGGCCGAGGAGTTCCGGATGCTGCCCGGCGAGACGCTGGCCGGTGTCCTGGCCGCGTACGAGGAGACGGCCCGCCGGACCGACGAACTCGTCGCGACTCTCCCCGACCTCAACGCCACCCACCCCCTCCCCAAGGCTCCGTGGAACGAGCCCGGCTCCCGCTGGTCCGCCCGCAGGGTCCTCCTCCACATCACCGCCGAAACGGCCCAGCACGCCGGCCACGCCGACATCATCCGCGAGTCCCTGGACGGCGCGAAGACGATGGGCTGACCCCTCCCTCCCTCGCAGGGATAGGGAGTGATTGGTGCGGATGTCCCGGCGGGGACCCTGCCAGACCCCCTGGAAACCGGGTATCGCCAGGGTCCCGCCGGGACATCCGCACCAATCACATCGAGGACAGCGCAGACTTGCACCATGAACCACGCCCAGCTCACCGCCCTGGGCCGCGCCCTCCGCCTCCTCGGCGAGCACGGCGAGGCCCTTGCCTCCGATACCCCGGACGCCAAGTTGCACGAGGTCAGGGCCGACCTCAAGCGCGCTCTCGACATCCTCGACGAGAGCGTCACCGGTGCGAAGCCCAGCACCCGCTGCGCCGAGCACCCCAACGGGCCCGTCGACGAGAACGCCCCCGACCTGTGCCTGCTCTGCGAGACGCGTCGCCGGGCCGCCCGCCGGGCCGAGATCAACGGGCCCGGTATGCCGCACCGGCCCGAGCCCACCCCTTCCCGGTACGGCGTACGGGAGGACCGGCCCCGGCCGCAGCAGCGGTGGCTGCCCGAGCAGTGGACCGGCCAGGAGTGGCAGCTGTGCGGGACGCCGCGGCGGGACCGGCGGGAGGCCGAGCTGTACATCGCCGCCCAGCGCCGCGGCCCGCGCGCCGCCATGGCCTACCGACTGGTCCACGAGTTCACCGACTACGAGGTACTGCGCGTGTGGGGCACCCCGGTCCGCGTCGACATCGAACCCCTCGGGAACCTCTAGCCCTCGCGTTCCAGCAGCGTCCGCACCCGCTCCGCGTCCAGCTCGTACACCGTCTCGTGGGCGTGGGGATCCCTCGCGTGGAACGTGTGGAACATCGGGCTGCCCGGGCCGTCCAGTTCCACCAGGGACGCCGACGCGCCGCGGACCGCGCGCTCCGTGCCGGGTGCCGTCGTCAGGTCGATGCGGTTGACCACGCCCGGGGTGACCCACACCGGCACCGACTCCAGCATCCCGAAGAGCTGGAGGTGGTAGTGGCCGGTCAGGATGAGGCGTACGTCCGTGTCCCGGATCACCGCCGCCAGGTCCTGTGGGTCGCGCAGGCCGAAGACGCGCTGGGTCGACGACAGCTCCACGTGGACCGGCGGGTGGTGGAAGGCGAGGATCGTGCCCCGCTCAAAAGGCGTGCTCAACACCCCGCGCAACCAGTCGAGTTGCTCCGCACTCAGGCGGCCGTACACCTTTCCCGGCACCAGCGAGTCCAGCGTCACCAGCCGCCGTCCGCCGACCACGCTCACCGCGGCCCGCTCCCCCGCCGGCGTCTCCAGCACCTCGACCGGATCGGCGTGGCCGCTGCCCAGCACCTTGCCGAAGGCGATCCGTTCGTCGTGGTTGCCGGTGGTGTAGAAAGCGGGCGCGTCCAGGCGGCGGGCGAAGTCGCCGATCAGGTCCCGTACGGCCGTATACGCCTCCACCGCACCGTCGTTGGCGAGATCGCCCGTGACGACGACCGCGTCGACGGCCGTGAGATGGCGCAGCTCGGCGAGCATCAGCCGCAGGGATTCCGTCGCGTTGACGCCGGCCCGGTTCGGGGTGTCGGTGCGTTCCAGGTGCGTGTCCGAGAGATGCAGGATCCTCATCTCCCGGACACTACCCCCGAGTTGACGCGAAAGGCCCGGATCAGAAGAGCCGGTTCAGCTGAGCGTCTTCAGCGCCGAGGCGTCGTACGGCTTGAGGTCCGCGAAGCGGTCCGCGAGCACCTTCGCCGCCCACTCGGGGTCCTGCAGCAGCGCCCGGCCGACGGCGACGAGGTCGAACTCCTCGCGCTCCAGGCTGTCGAGGAGGTCGTCGATGCCCTTGAGCGGGGAGCCCTCGCCGGCGAAGCCGCGCAGGAAGTCGCCGTCCAGGCCGACCGAGCCGACCGTGATGGTGGTCTTGCCGGTCAACTTCTTCGTCCAGCCCGCGAGGTTGAGGTCGGAGCCCTCGAACTCGGGGATCCAGTAACGGCGGGTGGAGGCGTGGAAGGCGTCGACCCCGGCGGCGGCCAGCGGCGCGAGGATCGCCTCCAGCTGCTCGGGCGTCTCGGCCAGCCGCGCCCGGTACGCCTCCTGCTTCCACTGCGAGTACCGGAAGATGATCGGGAACTCCGCCGACACCGTCTCGCGTACGGCGGCCACGATCTCCGCCGCGAACTTCGTACGGGAGACCGGGTCACCGCCGTAGGCGTCGGTACGGCGGTTGGTGCCCTCCCACAGGAACTGGTCGACGAGGTAGCCGTGGGCACCGTGGATCTCCACGCCGTCGAAGCCGATGCGCTCGGCAGCGGCGGCGGCCTCGGCGAACGCGCCGATGACGTCGTCCAGGTCGCGCTGGGTCATCGCCATGCCGGTGGGCTCGTCGGCGCCGGGGCGCAGCCCGGAGGGGCCGACGGCGGGGGCGTCGGCGTACGGCGGCTGGCCCTGCTCGCGCACCATGCCGATGTGCCACAGCTGCGGGACGATGGTGCCGCCCGCCGCGTGCACGTCCTCGGCGACCTTCGCCCAGCCGGCCAGCTGTTCGGCACCGTGGAAGCGCGGGACGCTGTCGCTCTGACCGGCCGAGTCGTGGCCGACGTAGGTGCCCTCGGTGACGATCAGGCCGACGCCGGCGGCCGCGCGCCGGGAGTAGTACGACGCCACGTCCGCACCGGGGATGCCGCCCGGGGAGAAATAGCGGGTCATGGGCGCCATGGCGATGCGGTTCGGAACGGTGAGCCCGTTGATCGTCGTCGGCCGGGAGAGGATCTCGGCGGCGCGGGAGGTGGCGGGGGCGGTCACGTGGGGACTCCTCGTGCGGGGCTGGGGACGGGGTGCGCTAACCGGTTGGTATGTGCGCACGCATTGTTGCATCCACTGAAACAACCTCCTATGCCCTGCCTCACATTCCCGAAGCACTCCCGGGCACGCCGAAGGGCGGCACCCCCGGACCGAACCGGGAGTGCCGCCCTCGTACAGCTGTGAACCTGTGATCCTCGGCGGATCAGAAGTCCATGTCACCGCCCGGCATACCGCCACCGGCAGGCGCGGCGGCCTTCTCCGGCTTGTCGGCGATGACGGCCTCGGTGGTGAGGAAGAGCGCGGCGATGGACGCGGCGTTCTGCAGAGCGGAGCGCGTGACCTTCGCCGGGTCGATGATGCCGGAGGCGATCATGTCGACGTACTCACCGGTCGCGGCGTTCAGGCCGTGGCCGACCTGGAGGTTGCGGACCTTCTCCACGACGACGCCACCCTCGAGACCACCGTTGACGGCGATCTGCTTGAGCGGGGCCTCCAGCGCGAGCTTCACGGCGTTGGCGCCGGTCGCCTCGTCACCTTCGAGCTCCAGCTTCTCGAACACCTGGGAGGCCTGGAGCAGGGCCACGCCACCACCGGCGACGATGCCCTCCTCGACGGCCGCCTTCGCGTTGCGAACGGCGTCCTCGATGCGGTGCTTGCGCTCCTTGAGCTCGACCTCGGTCGCGGCACCGGCCTTGATGACGGCGACGCCACCGGCGAGCTTGGCCAGGCGCTCCTGGAGCTTCTCGCGGTCGTAGTCCGAGTCGCTGTTCTCGATCTCGGCGCGGATCTGGTTGACGCGGCCCTGAACCTGGTCCGTGTCACCGGCACCGTCGACGATGGTGGTCTCGTCCTTGGTGATGACGACCTTGCGGGCGCGGCCCAGGAGGTCCAGGGTCGCGTTCTCCAGCTTGAGGCCGACCTCCTCGGAGATGACCTCGCCGCCCGTGAGGATGGCGATGTCGCCGAGCATGGCCTTGCGGCGGTCGCCGAAGCCCGGGGCCTTGACGGCGACGGACTTGAAGGTGCCGCGGATCTTGTTGACGACCAGGGTCGACAGGGCCTCGCCCTCGACGTCCTCGGCGATGATCAGCAGCGGCTTGCCCGACTGCATGACCTTCTCCAGGAGCGGGAGCAGGTCCTTGACCGAGGAGATCTTGGAGTTGGCGATCAGGATGTACGGGTCGTCCAGGGACGCCTCCATACGCTCCATGTCGGTGGCGAAGTACGCCGAGATGTAGCCCTTGTCGAAGCGCATACCCTCGGTGAGCTCCAGCTCCAGACCGAAGGTCTGGGACTCCTCGACGGTGATGACGCCTTCCTTGCCGACCTTGTCCATCGCCTCGGCGATGAGCTCGCCGATCTGGGTGTCGGCGGCGGAGATGGAGGCGGTCGAAGCGATCTGCTCCTTGGTCTCCACGTCCTTGGCCTGCTCAAGGAGGGCACCGGAGACGGCCTCGACGGCCTTCTCGATACCGCGCTTGAGGGCCATCGGGTTGGCACCGGCGGCGACGTTGCGCAGGCCTTCCTTGACGAGGGCCTGGGCGAGGACGGTCGCGGTGGTCGTACCGTCACCGGCGACGTCGTCCGTCTTCTTGGCGACTTCCTTGACCAGCTCGGCGCCGATCTTCTCGTACGGGTCCTCGAGCTCGATCTCCTTGGCGATGGAGACACCATCGTTGGTGATCGTGGGGGCGCCCCACTTCTTCTCGAGGACGACGTTGCGGCCCTTGGGGCCGAGCGTCACCTTCACGGCGTCCGCGAGCTGGTTCATGCCGCGCTCGAGGCCGCGCCGCGCCTCCTCGTCGAACGCGATGATCTTGGCCATGTGAAGTGGTCCCTCCAGGACTGGGGGTGATTCCTTCGGACCGCGCCCGCGCCCGCGACGGACGGCTCGCCGACCCCGTGGGTTCCTTCCCCACCCGGTCCGCGGGCCTCACCGACCCGGTCCTTCGTTGTCACTCTCACCTTCAGAGTGCTAACGCCAATGATTAGCACTCGACCCCTGCGAGTGCAAGCGCCTCTCGGGGACCGGCCAGCGCGCACACGGCCTCCGCGCGCCTCCCCGGGCATGCCGAAGGGCTCGTAACCCATGACTCCCCATGGGATACGAGCCCTTCGATGAAGAACGAAGAACGACGCTGTTGTTACCCGGCGCGTGCTTCAGCCTGTCGCGAGACGGACCATGTCCGCCTGCGGCCCCTTCTGGCCCTGCGAGATCTCGAACTCGACCCGCTGGCCCTCTTCAAGGGTGCGGTAGCCGTCCATCTGAATCGCGCTGTAGTGGACGAAAACATCCGCACCACCGTCGACCGCGATGAAGCCGTACCCCTTCTCCGCGTTGAACCACTTGACGGTGCCCTGAGCCATGCCTAACTCCCCTATTACTGGCCCTTGCACGGATCCGCACTTCGCGGATCCGGGTCAGACCTCACCCCCCACAGGTTGGGGGCGTGCGCCGGAACGCGTCGACCGCGGCTGAATGTATCTGTCCAACTGCCGTCTGCAACAGGTCAATCGGACGAGAATTCTGGGCAAGACCAGTCAGGAATGTACGGAGAATTCGCCCGAATTCAGGGCAAGTCGGGCTCCACAAAAGGAGCAAAATACGCAAAACACGCGCACACTTTGGCTGCTTCTCATCGCATGCGGAGCGAGAACTCATATGCGTCCGGCATGGAGAAGGACGCTGCTTCCCCAACTGTACCGCGCTCAACCATAGAGAATTGCCCCCTCCGCTTCTCTCACGGAGGGGGCAATCGGATGAACACTCGGTAATTCCTGTTACCGAAGGTAATGACCAGTCATACGGTCACCCCCCGGCGACGGCCGGAATGATCGAGACGCCCGCGCCGTCCGGGGTCGCCGTCTCCAGCCCCTGCTCGAACCGCACGTCGTCGTCGTTCACGTACACGTTGACAAACCGCCGCAGCTTGCCCTGGTCGTCCAGAACACGCGCCGCGATACCGGTGTGGTTCTTCTCCAGATCGGCGATGACCTCGCCGAGCGTGCCGCCCTCGGCGGCGACCTCGGCCTGTCCGCCGGTGTAGGTGCGCAGGATGGTGGGGATGCGGACGGTGACGCTCATGCGAGGCCAGCCTCTCGGAAAGAGTCCAGGTTGGGTCGGATGGTGGCGGTGAGCCCGGTACCGGCCACCGCGTCGAGGGTCTTCAGGCCGTCCCCGGTGTTCAGGACGACCGTGGTCAACGACAGGTCCAGCAGCCCGTTCTCGATCAGCTTGCGGGTCACGCCCACGGTCACGCCACCCGCCGTCTCGGCGAAGATGCCCTCGGTGCGGGCCAGCAGCTTGATCGCGTCGACGACCTGCTCGTCGTTCACGTCCTCCACCGCACCGCCGGTGCGGCGCGCGATGTCGAGCACATAGGGACCGTCCGCCGGGTTCCCGATCGCCAGCGACTTGGCGATGGTGTTCGGCTTCTGCGGCCGTACGACGTCGTGCCCGGCCTTGTACGCCACCGACACCGGCGAGCATCCTTCCGCCTGCGCGCCGAAGATCTTGTACGGCTTGTCCTCGACGAGCCCGAGCTTGATCAGCTCCTGGAGGCCCTTGTCGATCTTCGTGAGCTGGGAGCCGGAGGCGATCGGCACGACCAGCTGGTCGGGGAGCTTCCAGCCGAGCTGCTCGCAGATCTCGTACGCCAGGGTCTTGGACCCCTCCGCGTAGTACGGCCGCAGGTTGACGTTGACGAAGCCCCAGCCCTCGCCAGCCGGGTCGCCGATCAGCTCGGAGCAGAAGCGGTTCACGTCGTCGTAGTTGCCCTCGATGCCGACGAGCTCGCCGCCGTAGATGGCGGCCATGACGATCTTGCCCTGCTCCAGGTCGTGCGGGATGAACACGCAGGAGCGGAAGCCGGCCCGGGCGGCGGCGGCACCGACCGCGCCGGCGAGGTTGCCGGTGGAGGAGCAGGAGAGGGTGGTGAAGCCGAAGGCGCGCGCCGCCTCGATGGCCTGCGCGACGACGCGGTCCTTGAAGGAGTGCGTCGGGTTACCGGAGTCGTCCTTGATATACAGTCCGCCGGTCACGCCCAGCTCGCGGGCTAGGTTGTCGGCCTTGACGAGCTTGGTCCAGCCCGGGTTGATGTTCGGCTTGTCGGCCACGTCCGCGGGGACGGGCAGCAGGGGGGCGTAACGCCAGATGTTCGAAGGTCCCGCTTCGATCTGCTTGCGGAGTTCCTCGGTGTCGTAGGCCGAGAAGTCGTACGCGATCTCCAGCGGGCCGAAACACTCCTCGCACGCGAAGACCGGGCCGAGCGGGACGCGGTGACCGCATTCGCGGCAGCTCAACGCCGACGCGGGACCGAGGTCGACGGAGTTCGTGGTGCTTGCAACAGTCTGCACAGCCATGGAGGCGAGGCCCTTTCTCCTCATCTTCCTCACGACGCATCTCGCCGTGAGACGGATTTGGCACCTTCCCTAGTCGGGAGCCTCGCGTGACGATCGACATTGATCTACGAGAACCGACTGGAGGGTTGCCGGGGCTTCATCGGGCCGTATCCCTCTGCCCCTCTGGATGAGCGGTATGAAGTTGTGAACGGTGGGGCCACCCCGGACATGCGATGGTCACCCGCCTTGTTCAAGACTGTAACCGACGACCGGGACAGTTGAGAGAGTCGTCCGTACCGCGAGATCGATCACACGTGAAGGAGCCGCCTACGTGCTGGAAGAAGTCGAGCGCTGGCTGACCACCCGCTCCTGGTCCGTGACCGACCGCCCCCTGCACCAGATCATGGCCGCCAAGCAGCGCACGGGCCGGACGGTCAGCGTCGTGCTGCCCGCGCTGAACGAGGAGGAGACGGTCGGCGAGATCGTCTCGATCATCCGCCACGACCTGATGCGCCAGGTGCCGCTGGTCGACGAGATCGTCGTCGTCGACTCGGGCTCCACCGACCGCACCGCGGAGGTGGCCGCGGCGGCCGGCGCGCGCGTCGAGCACCGCGACGCGATCCTGCCGCGGCTGCCCGCCGTCCCCGGCAAGGGCGAGGTCCTGTGGCGCTCCCTCCTGGTGACCACCGGGGACATCGTCTGTTTCATCGACGCGGACCTGAAGGAGTTCTCCTCCGACTTCGTCTGCGGCATCGTCGGCCCGCTGCTGACCGATCCGGGGATCGACCTGGTCAAGGGGATGTACGACCGTCCCCTGGGCGGCGCGCAGGGACAGGGCGGCCGGGTCACCGAGCTGATGGCGCGCCCCCTGCTGAACATGCACTGGCCGCAGCTGGCCGGTTTCGTCCAGCCCCTGGGCGGCGAGTACGCGGCGCGGCGCAGCCTGCTCGAACAACTGCCGTTCCCGGTCGGCTACGGCGTCGAACTGGGCATGCTGGTGGACGCCCTGCACCTGGTGGGCCTGGACGCCCTGGCCCAGGTGGACGTGGGCGTCCGCAAACACCGCCACCAGGACGGCCAGGCCCTGGGCCGCATGTCGGCGGCGATCTACCGCACGGCCCAGCTGAGGCTGGCCCGCGGCCACCTCATCCGTCCCTCGCTGACCCAGTTCGAGCGCGGCGAGACCGGCTTCGAGCCGCGCACGTACTCGGTGGACACGGAGGAGAGGCCGCCGATGGTGGAGATCGCGGAGTACATGAAGCGGAAGGCCGCGTAGGACTCGTCACGTCGCGCGGAAACGTTTGAGTGTTTGGGTGCCGGGCTAGGTTTCGAGGCATGGCTTCATCGCACAAGCCCCACGTCCTGGTCGCCTCCAACCGAGGCCCCGTCTCGTACGCCGTAGGCGACGACGGCACGCTCAACGCGAAGCGCGGCGGCGGCGGCCTCGTCTCCGGGCTCTCCGCGATCGGCCCGGAGGCCGGCGCGCTGTGGGTCTGCTCCGCCCTCTCCGACGGCGACCGGGAGGTCGTACGGCAAGGCGTCGGCGAGGACGGCGTCCGCATGCTGCCGATCCCGGCGGACGTACACGCGGACGCCTACAACGGCATCGCCAACTCCGTGCTGTGGTTCGTCCACCACCTGCTCTACCAGATCCCCCTGGAGCCGGTGTTCGACGCGGAGTTCCGCCGCCAGTGGTCGTCGTACGAGACGTACAACCGCGCTTTCGCCGAGGCGCTGGCGGAGGACGCGGCCGACGGCGCGGCGGTCCTCGTGCAGGACTACCACCTGTGCCTGGTGCCGGGCATGCTCCGTGAACTGCGCCCCGACCTGCGGATCGCGCACTTCTCGCACACGCCGTGGGCCCCGCTGGACTACTTCCGGCTGCTGCCGGACGACATCGCCGGGCAGGTGCTGCGGGGCATGCTGGGCGCGGACCGGCTGGGCTTCCTGACCCGGCGCTGGGCGGACGCGTTCACGGCCTGCGCCACGGAGTTCGCGGGCGGGCTCGGACAGACGCGGGTCGGGGTGCACGGGCTGGGCGCGGACGCGGACTTCCTGCGCAAGCGGGCGCACGAGCCGGACGTGAACGACCGGATGGCGGCCCTGCGCGAGGAGATCGGCGCGGGCCGGAAGACCGTCGTGCGGGTCGACCGGACCGAGCTGTCGAAGAACATCGTGCGCGGGCTGCTGTCCTACCGCCGGCTGCTGGAGTCCCGGCCGGAGTGGCGGGAGCGGGTCGTGCACGTGGCGTTCGCGTATCCGTCCCGGCAGGACCTGGCCGTGTACCGGGACTACACGGCGGAGGTGCGGCGGCTCGCGGAGGAGATCAACGCGGAGTACGGCACGGCGGGCTGGACGCCGGTCGTGCTGCACGTCAAGGACGACTTCGCCCGCTCCCTGGCCGCGTACCGGCTCGCCGACGTGGCCCTGGTCAACCCGGTGCGGGACGGCATGAACCTCGTCGCCAAGGAGGTCCCGGTGGTCTCCGACGAGGGGTGCGCGCTGGTGCTGTCCCGGGAGGCCGGGGCGTACGAGGAGCTGGGCGACGACGCGATCGTGGTCAACCCGTACGACATCGAGCAGACGGCGACGGCCCTGCACGAGGCCCTGACGCTGCCCCCGGAGGAACGAGCCGAACGCGCGAAACGCCTCGCGGCGGCGGCCACGGCCCTCCCCCCGGCCCAGTGGTTCCTGGACCAGCTGAACGCGCTGCGGGCGTCATGAGCGACCACACCCCCTCCGTACCCTTGCCGACCCCCACCACCCCCGCCGGTCAGGCCGGTCTGCGTGCTCTGCTCGCCGAGCCGGGCCGGGCCGTCATCGGGCTGGACTTCGACGGGACGCTCGCGCCGATCGTGGCGGACCCGGAGCTCGCGCGGGCGCATCCCGGTGCCGTACCGGCGCTCGCGGCACTCGCGCCGAAGGTCGCGTCCGTGGCCGTGATCACCGGCCGGCCCGCCGAGGTCGCCGTCCGCAACGGCGGCTTCGCCGGTGTCCCCGGTCTGGAGCACCTCGTGGTCCTCGGCCACTACGGCGCCGAGCGCTGGGAGGCGGGGACCGGCAAGGTCACGGCTCCCCCGCCGCACCCGGGCGTGGCCGCGGTCCGGGCGGAGCTGCCCGCGCTGCTCGACGGGACCGGTGCGTGGATCGAGGAGAAGGGCCGGGCCGTGGCCGTCCACACCCGTCGCGCCCCCGATCCGCAGGCCGCGTTCGACACCCTGCGCGCTCCCCTCACCGACCTGGCGGCCCGCCACGGCCTGGTGGTCGAGCCGGGCCGTCTGGTCCTGGAGCTGCGGCCGCCCGGCATGGACAAGGGCGTGGCCCTGCGGGACCTGGCCCACGACCTCTCCGCGGGCGCGGTCCTCTTCGCCGGCGACGACCTGGGCGACCTCCCGGCGTACGGCGCGGTGGACGACCTCCGTGCCGAGGGCACCCCGGGCCTCCTGGTGTGCAGCGGCAGCAACGAGGTGACGGAACTGAGGGACCGGGCGGACGTGGTGGTGGACGGGCCGGGGGGTGTGGTGGACCTGCTGACCGCGCTGGCCGAACACCTCGGCTGACGCAACCCGAGCGGCCGAGGAACCCCCGCGCCCCGAGCGCCCCCTACCTCTCCGCCCGCCGCGTGTCCCGGACCCTCCGCAGCCTGTTCACCGTCACCGGATCAAAAGCCAGCGCCCGCTCGTCGTCGAGCAGGGCGTTCAGGAGCTGGTAGTAGCGCACCGGCGCCAGCCCCAGCTCCTCCCGTATCGCCCGCTCCTTCGCCCCGGGCCCCGTAAAGCCCCGGCGCTCCAGCGCGAGGATGTCCCGCTCCCGGCGATCCAGCTCCTGGTGCTCCATGCCCGAAACCGTAACGCCCGCCACTGACAACGCCCCAGGGCCCACCCGACCGGCCCCTACTCCGCCTGCTGCGCGCTCGTCTCCAGCTCGCGCAGCACCTCCGCGGGATCCCCGCTCACCGCCTCCCCGATCCGTTTCTTCACCGCCGCGTTCACCGCCGCCCACGACGTCTTGCTCACGGGATACAGCTCGGACTGCGGCAAGGCGTCCAGGAAGGGCTTGAGGTCGGCGTCGCGCGCGGCGGAACCCATGGCCTCGGACGCGGAGTTGGTCACCGGCAGCAGGTCGTACTCCCGCGAGAAGGCCAGCACGTTCTTCTCGCTGTAGACGAAGTCGAGGAGGTCCCCGACCTGCTCGGCGTGGCCATTCTTCTTGAAGGCCGTCATCCAGTCGGCGACCCCGAGCCCGTTCTCGCTGCGCCCGTCGGCCCCCGGCATCGGCACCATGCCGAACTTCACGCCCTTCGCCGCGGCGATCTTCATCAGCGAGGGGTGCCCGTTGAGCATCCCGACGTCCCCGTCGGCGAACGCCCGGAACGCGGCGGCCCGGTTCAGCTTGCCGGGCGCGACGGGCCCGGTGAGCCCCTTGCCGACCAGGTCGTCCTTGAGCCAGGTGAAGGTCGCGACGTTCTCGGCGGAGTCGATGTCGTACGTGCCGACGGAGTCGACGTAGTTGCCGCCCCCGCTCAGCAGCCACTGCATGGTCTCGGCCTGCGCCTCCTCCGGGCCGAGCGGGAGGGCGTACGGGTAGGTCACGCCCCGCTCCTTCAGCACCTCCGCGTCGGCGGCGAGCTGCTCCCAGGTCTTCGGCGGGGTGAGTCCGGCGTCGGCGAAGAGGGTCTTGTTGTAGAAGAGCAGCCGGGCGGAGGCGGCGAAGGGCATGCCGTACTGGATGCCGTCGACCCGCCCCGCCGAGGCGAGCTGGGCGACGAAGTCGGCCTGTTCCTGGATGCCGATCAGGTCGTCGGCCTTGTAGAGCAGCCCCTTGTCGGCGTAGTCGGCGTACGCGCCGATCTGCGCCATGTCGGGTGCCTTGCCGGCGTCGACCAGCTCCTGGACCTTGCGGTCGACGTCGGTCCACGAGTACACGCTGACGTCGATCCTCACGCCCGGGTGCGCGGCCTCGTACTCCTCGACGAGCTTGTCCCAGTACTTCTGCGAGCTGTTGGCCGAGCTGTCGCCGTACTCGGCGGCGACGAGCCTCAGCGTCACCTCGTCCGATCCGGAGCCCAGTCCACAGCCGCCCAGAACGGCCGTCATACCCAGCATTGCCACGGTTGCGAAAGTTTTCGAAAAGTCATACATAACTAACCCCTAGGTCTACACCACGTAAGTGGACTAGACCTCTCGCGGGTCCACGGGCCACACTGTCCCCCGTGAGACATGTCATCGCCCTCGACGTGGGCGGCACCGGGATGAAGGCCGCCCTCATCGGGGCGGACGGCGAGCTGCTGCACCGCGCCCGCCGGGCCACCGGGCGCGAGCGCGGGCCGGACGCGGTGGTCGACGGCATCCTCGACTTCGCCGCCGAGCTGCGCGCGTACGGCGTCCAGCACCTCGGCGCCCCGGCGGAGGCCGCCGGTGTCGCCGTCCCGGGCATCGTCGACGAGGAGCGGGGCGTCGCCGCCTACTCCGCCAACCTGGGCTGGCGCGACCTCCCCCTGCGCGAGCTGCTCACCCGGCGCCTCGACGGCGCGCCGGTCGCGCTCGGCCACGACGTGCGCACCGGCGGCCTCGCCGAGGGCCGGATCGGCGCGGGCCGGGGCGCGGACCGCTTCCTCTTCGTCGCCCTCGGCACCGGCATCGCGGGCGCGATCGGCATCAACGGCCGGGTGGAGGCGGGCGCCCACGGCTTCGCGGGCGAGATCGGCCACATCGTCGTACGACCGGGCGGTACCCCTTGCCCCTGCGGGCAGCGGGGCTGTCTGGAGCGGTACGCGTCGGCGGCGGCCGTGTCCGAGGCCTGGGCGACGGCGACGGGTGCGCCGGAGGCGGACGCGGCGGACTGCGCGAAGGCGGTGGAGTCCGGCGACCCCGAGGCCGGCCGGGTCTGGCGGACGGCGGTCGACACCCTCGCCGACAGCCTCACCACGGCCCTCACCCTCCTGGACCCCCGCACCCTGATCATCGGCGGCGGCCTGGCGGAGGCGGGAGAAACGCTGTTCACACCGCTGAGAGAAGCGGTCGGGGCGCGACTCACTTTCCAGAAGCCGCCGACGATCGTCCCGGCCGCGCTGGGCGACACGGCGGGCTGTCTGGGCGCGGGCCTCCTGGCCTGGGATCTCCTGAACAAGACCGACGGTTTGGAGGAATCCGCGTGACGGCGAAGAAGCCCCTCGTCCTGTCCGGCGCCACGGTGGTCATGCCCACGGGCCCCGTCGAGAACGGCCAGGTGGTCGTCGAGGGCACGAAAATCACCCGCACCGCCCCCGAAACCGCCCCCACCCTCGACCTCACCGGCCACTACCTGGTCCCCGGCTTCGTCGACCTGCACAACCACGGCGGCGGCGGAGCCTCCTTCCACGGCAGCCCCGACGACGTGCACAAGGCGATCCACACCCACCGCCTGCACGGCACCACCACCCTCGTCGCCTCGACCGTCACCAGCGACATCGACTTCCTGGTCAAGCAGGCGGGCCTCCTGTCGGAACTCGCCGAGCAGGGCGACATCGCCGGTATCCACTTCGAGGGCCCGTTCATCTCCCCCTGCCGCAAGGGCGCGCACTCGGAGAACCTGCTCCGCCACCCCGACCCCGCCGAGGTCCGCAAACTGATCGACGCGGCCCGCGGACAGGCCAAGATGCTCACCCTGGCCACCGAACTCCCCGGCGGCATCGACTCCGTACGCCTGCTCGCCGAACACGGCGTCATCGCGGCGATCGGCCACACGGACGCGACGTACGAGCAGACGGTCGCGGCGATCGACGCGGGCGCGACCGTGGCGACCCACCTCTTCAACGCGATGCCACAGATCGGCCACCGCGCCCCCGGCCCGATCACCGCCCTCCTGGAGGACGAGCGGATCACGGTCGAACTGATCAACGACGGCACCCATCTGCACCCGGCCGCCCTCCAGTTGGCGTTCCACCACGCGCGAGCGGACCGCGTGGCGTTCATCACCGACGCGATGGACGCGGCCGGTGTCGGCGACGGCCGCTATCTGCTCGGCCCGTTGGAGGTCGAGGTCAGCGAGGGGGTCGCCCGGCTCGTGGAGGGCGGGTCGATCGCCGGCTCCACGCTCACCCTGGACCGCGCCTTCCGGCGCGCGGTGACGGTCGACGGGCTGTCCGTCGAGGACGTCGTCGCCGCGATCTCCGCGAACCCGGCGAAACTGCTGGGCCTTTACGACCGTATCGGCTCCCTGGAGCCCGGCAAGGACGCCGATCTGGTGCTCCTGGACCGTCAATTCGCCCTCAAGGGGGTCATGCGCCGGGGCGAATGGGTGGTCGATCCGCAACTGGGCTGATGTGTCCCGCTGTTGAGGGCGGCGGTTGTCCTGGAAGACTGTGCGGGTTCACTCTGTCTTCGGGGGAGGTCGGCCCGGGTGATCCTCACGGTCACGCTCAACACCGCGCTCGACATCACCTATCGCGTGCGTTCGCTGCGCCCGCACACCAGCCACCGGGTCACCGACGTCGTCGAACGCCCGGGCGGCAAGGGCGTGAACGTCGCCCGGGTGCTGGCGGCGCTCGGCCACGAGGTGACGGTCACCGGCTTCACGGGCGGCGCCACCGGCCGCCTGGTCCAGGAGCAACTCACCGCCGTCCCGGGCCTGGTGGACGCGCTGGTCCCGGTCACCGGCCCGACCCGGCGCACGGTCGCCGTCGTCGACGAACTCACCGGTGACACGACCCAGCTCAACGAGCCGGGCCCGACGGTCACTTCGGCGGAGTGGTCGGCCTTCCAGGAGGCGTACGAGGATCTCGTCGCGGCCGCCGAGGCGGTGGCCCTGTGCGGGAGTCTGCCGCCGGGGGTGCCGGTGGGGGCGTACGCCGGGCTGGTGCGGGCCGCGAAGGCGGCCGGGGTGCCGGTGCTCCTTGACACGGGCGGGGAGCCGCTGCGGCGCGGGGTCGCCGCGCGCCCCGACATCCTCAAGCCGAACGCCGACGAACTGGCCGAACTGACCGGCTCCCACGAGCCGTTGCGGGCCACGCAGGACGCGCGGCGGCGGGGTGCGCGGGCGGTGGTCGCCTCGCTGGGCGCCGAGGGGCTGCTGGCCGCGACCCCCGAGGGCCGCTGGCGGGCCACTCCGCCGGCCCGCGTCCACGGCAACCCGACCGGCGCGGGCGACTCGGTGGTGGCGGGCCTGCTGTCGGGCCTGGCCGACCGCCTCCCCTGGCCGGACCGCCTGACCCGGGCGACGGCCCTGTCCGCGGCGACCGTACGGGCCCCGGTGGCGGGGGAGTTCGACCGCCCGCTCTACGAGGAGCTCCTGAACCGGGTGACGGTGACCGGCGAGGCCACCGCCGCCTGAACTCCCGGGAAGGACCTAGTTCTTGACCTGGCCTTCCTTCAAGGACAGCTGGTCCATCAGGATGTTGCACTTGTCGCCGTCCTGGCAGGAGACGGAGATCGTGTTGGTGCCCTTGTTGAGGGTCGGCCAGACGTAGGTCTTGGTCCAGCCCTTGGAGAAGTCGCCGTCCTTGGCCCCGGCGAAGTTGCCGAAGTTGACCTTGTTGCCGAAGGCCTTGCCGTTGACGGTGAGCGTCATCGACTGGTCGTCATCGGCGGTGCTGTAGGTCATGAAGAGCGTGTAGACGCCGTCCTTGGGGATCCCGCTCACGTTCCAGGTGACCGAGGCGCCGGTCTGGTTGAGGCCCTGGACGTAGATCCCGCCGTCGGAGCCCGCGCCCTTCACGTCGGAGGCCGTGGACGCGCCGCCGCCGAGCTGGAGCGCCTTGGCGTCGATCGTCGGCAGGTCCGCGTCCGCCTCGGCGCTGTCGCTGCTCGACGCGCTCGGCTCGGAGCTCTGCGAGGTGGTGGGAGAGGTGGAGGCCTGGGCGCCGGTGTCCTTGGAGTCGTCGCCGCCCATCATCGCCACGCCGATGCCGATGACGACCGCGGCGACCACCGCGATCGCGCCGATCAGCAGCCCCTTGGTGTTGGGACCGCCGCTGCGGCCGCCGCCGTAGCCCGGCATGGGCTGCTGGCTGGTGGGCGCGGCGCCCGGGTAGGTCTCCGGCGCGGCGTACTGGGGGGCCGGCTGGCCGTAGCCCTGCTGCTGCGGGACCTGGCCGTACGGTGCGGTCGGGGCGGTCGGCGGCTGCTGGCCGTACGGCTGCTGCTGGGCCGGCTGCTGTCCCTGCTGGCCGTACTGCCGCTGGCCGACCGAGCGCACGCGGTTGACGGAGTTCGGGTAGCCGTAGCCGCCGGACGGCGGCTGGGCCCCGTTGGCCTGGCCGTCGGCGTAGAGGTAGCCGAACGGGTCGTCGTCCTCGGGCGGTGTGGTCGCCCCGTTGTTGCCGGACGTCATCCCTTGGTACTCCTCGAGCGGGTGCGGGTTTCGGATGCGGGGTCAGAAGGGCGAGCCTACCCGCTCTGCATGAGCCAAACGGGTGACTCAGATCGCATCGAGCCACCGACCCGCACGCTGACCTGCGGATCAGCCCGCGCGTCTGTGTTGTTTGGGACGAGATCGTTTCTCGACGTACATCCGCTCGTCGGCGGACTTCAGCACCTCGTCCGCCGTCATCCCGCAGTGCGCCCAGCCGATGCCGAAGCTGGCGCCGACCCGGACGGCCCGGCCCTCGGCGCGGATCGGCTGGATGATCTCGTTGCGCAGGCGTACGGCCAGGTCGGCGGCGTCCGCCTTGCCGAGGCCGTCGGCGAGGATCACGAACTCGTCGCCGCCGAGCCGGGCCACGGTGTCGCCGTCGCGTACGCACTGCGACAGCCGCCGGGCGACCTCGATGAGGACCGCGTCACCCGCGTTGTGCCCGAACCGGTCGTTGATCGACTTGAAGCCGTCGAGGTCGCAGAAGAGGACCGCGAGCCCCTTGGTGCCGTCGTCGCGCTCCCCCTCGGGGGCGATGGTGTGCACGTGGTGGTCGTAGCCGTCGAAGGATTCGGCGCCCGGCCGGAAGCCGAAGCCGTGGCCGCCCGAGTCGAAGACGGCGGGGTGGCCGTAGGCCGCGTCGAGGGATTCGAGTTCGCCCGCGGGGCGCTGGCAGAGCCGGGAGGACAGGCGCGCGCGCAGCTCCGCGGAGTTGGGCAGGCCGGTCAGGGAGTCGTGGGAGGCGCGGTGGGCGAGCTGCAGCTCGCGGCGCTTGCGGTCCTCGATGTCCTCGACGTGGGTGAGCAGGAAGCGCGGGCCGTCGGCGGCGTCCGCGACGACGGAGTTGCGCAGCGAGACCCAGACGTAGGTGCCGTCCCGGCGGCCGAGGCGCAGCTCGGCGCGGCCGCCCTCGGCGGAGGTGCGCAGCAGGGTGCCTATGTCCTCGGGGTGGACGAGGTCGGAGAAGGAGTAGCGGCGCATCGCGGAGGCGGGGCGGCCCAGCAGGCGGCACAGGGCGTCGTTGGTGCGCAGGATCCGGCCGTGCTGGTCGCCGCCCATCTCGGCGATGGCCATGCCGGAGGGGGCGTACTCGAAGGCCTGCCTGAAGCTCTCCTCGCTGGCGCGCAGGGCCTGCTGCTCCCGCTCCAGCCGGACCAGGGCGCGCTGCATGTTGGAGCGCAGGCGGGCGTTGCTGATCGCGATGGCGGCCTGGAAGGCGTACATCTGGAGCGCTTCGCGCCCCCACGCGCCGGGCCGGCGGCCGTTGCGCGGCCGGTCCACGGAGAGGACGCCGATCAGTTCGCCGCACTGGCCGCCCTGCACGCCCGGGGTGTACATCGGCGCGAAGAGCCGGTCGGAGGGGTGCCACTCGTCCTCGAAGCGGGGGGCGGGGCCGTCGGTGTACCACTGCGGGACGTCGTCGTCGTCGAGGACCCAGCCCTCGGTGTGCGGGATGAAGACCAGGTCGCCCCAGGTCTCGCCCATGCTCAGGCGGCGCTCCCAGGACTCGCGGGAGCCGACCCGGCCGGTGATGAGGGATTCGGCCGCCTGGTTGCCGGAGAAGGCGGCGACCACGAGGTCGCCGTCGGGGCGCACGAGGTTGACGCACGCCAGTTCGTAACCGAGTGCGTTGACGACGCCGTTCGCGACGGTCTGCAGTGTGTCCGCCAGGCTGCGTGCCGTGTTCATGTCGGCCATGACCTGGTGCAGCTGACGCAGTGACGCAAGACGGACGTACGGCTCCGACTCGGTCTCCATGCTCACCCTCCCCCCGAGACTTCGCAGCGAATCAAGGGTCATCTTCCACGCCACTGAATCACAGCGCGCTGCCCACTCGGTACACAGGGTCAACAATTAGTACCCCTTGTGACTCAAGTCACAGCGAAACATGAGCAATTGAGTGGGGTTTCCGCGTTTTCCCTGTGCGTTTACTGAACGCAAACTTTGTGAGTTTGTGGAAGGTGCTGGTGGGGGGTCCGCCGGGAGACCTAGGTCCGGTCTCGGGCGGAGGCCCGATGCGGGATGCGCGAGCCCGACACTAGCGTTTCCGGTGTGTCGAACATCCCCGCCCCCGCCGTCCCGATGATCCCCGCGCCCTCCTCCGGGCATCCTGTGGGGGTGAGCGATGACGAGTTCCGGGCCGCCATGTCCCGGCTGGCCGCGGGCGTGGTCCTGGTGACCGCGTTCGAACCACCGCTGGACGCCGAGGGTCCGCGCGGCGAGGACGTCGGCATGACGGCGACGGCGTTCATGTCGGTCTCCCTGGATCCGCCGCTCGTGCTGGTCAGCCTGCGCACGGGCGCCCGGATGGACGACCTGCTGGACGAGCAGCCGCTGTGGGCGGTCTCGGTGCTGTCCGAGAGTCAGCGGCACATCGCCGGCCGGTTCGCCATGAAGGGCCGCATCAGCGACCGGCTGCTGTTCGAGGACATCCCGTACGTCCGCGGCGAGGCGACGGGCGCGCCGCTGGTGGGCGGAGCGCTCGCCACGTTGGAATGCCGAACCGAACAACGGGTGCTCGCCGGCGACCACACCCTGGTGATCGGCCGGGTCCTCACAGCCCGCGTCCCGAGCGCCGACGGCGGCCCCCTGACCTATTTCCGCGGCCGCTACCGACAGCTCGACTGAAATTCCGTGGCCTTTGCACGATTACCCGGACTACGGTCCCCGGATGACATCGGCACTTCGCCTCGAAGAGATCACACCGGGTAATTTCAAGGCCGCGACGACCATACGAGTCCACCCCGAGCAGGAATTCGCGGTCTCCCCGGTCATGCAGTCCCTCGCGGAGGCGTACGTCCATCCCGCGGGCGTGGCCTGGCCCCGTCTGATCCTCGACGGCGACCGCCCGGTCGGCTTCCTGATGGCCTTCCTCGACATCGACTGGCACGCGGACGGCGGCACCGTCCGTCGCTCGGGCCTGTGGCGCCTGAACATCGCCGCGGACGCGCAGGGCAGGGGGTACGGCCGCTTCGCCGTCGAGTCCGTCGCGGCCGAGCTGCGCCGCCGGGGCACGAAGGAGCTGTACGTCACCTGGCACGAGGGCGCGGCCGGCCCGGCCGACTTCTATCTGAAGCTCGGTTTCCGCCGGACCGGGGAGCTCAGCGAGGAGGAGACGGTGGGGGTGCTGAGCCTCTGAGCTCCTGAGCTCCTGAGCTTCGGCTAGAGGAGCTCGATGTCGAGAAGTGCCGCCTGCTCCGGGTCCGTCGTGATGTCGATGACGGTGATGCGGTCGTGTACGAATGTGAATGCCAGGGTTCGCTGCACCCGACCGTCGAGGAGCAGGGCGATCCCTGTGCGGCCCTCGACGAGCGCGGGTACGAGGACCCCGACGGTGACGGCCCGGGAGTAGGTCGACGCGCCCTTGGCCACGGCGAGCGCGCCGGCCGTCACGCCGAACTCCGTGCGCGAGACGACGTCCGGGTCGAGCACCGCGAGCAGCCCCTCGAAGTCCCCCTCGCGCGCGGCGGCGAGGAAGACGTCCACGACCTCCCGCTGCCGTACGAGATCGGCGTCCTGCGGCTCCGCGCCCTGCACCCGGCGCCGGGCCCGGCTGGCGAGCTGGCGCGCGGCCGCCGGGTTCCTGCCGACGATGCCCGCGATCTCGTTGTAGGGAACGGCGAAGAGGTCGTGCAGGACGAACGCGAGCCGCTCGGGGGGCGTGAGGGTGTCGAGGACGACGAGGAGCGCGGCGCCGACGGAGTCCGCGAGCAGGGCGTCCTGCTCGGGCCCGGGCACGACGCCCGCGACCGGCACCGCACCCTCCAACGGCTGCTCGCCGCGCGCCTTGCGCGAGCGCAGCATGTCGAGACAGACCCGCCCCACGACGGTCGTCAGCCAGCCGCCCAGGTTGTCGACGCGCCCGGTGTCCGCCCGGCTCACCCGCACCCAGGCCTCCTGCACGGCGTCCTCCGCCTCGGCGGCCGACCCCAGCATCCGCTGCGCGACGGCCCGCAACCGCGCCCGATGCGACTCGAACCGCTCGGCCAGGAAGTCGTCGTCAGTCATGGGTCACAGCCCCTCAGTCGTCAGTCGTCGATGGATTGACGGATGGCGGGGGCGAGTTGTGACATTGGGCACGGGCCGCGGGCTCGTCAGGTGATCGACAGCAGGGCCTTGCCCATCAGCCTGCGTGCTTCCAGGTCGCGGTGGGCGTCCGCCGCGTACTCCAGGCGGTACACCGTGCCGATCGCCGGCCCCTCGGTGCCGGTACCGGCCGCCGCCCAGGCGGGACCCGTCAGTCATGCCGTCTTTCGCGTCGCCCGTCTGCACCGCATGATCGGCGGGCAGCTCCTGCGTCCGCTCGGCCTCCACCTCGGCCAGGAACTGATCATGATGCACCTGTGGGAAGGCGGGCCCCAGCGCCAGACCGACCTCGTCCAGCTGCTCGACTCCGACGCCGCCACGATGACCCGCAGCATCAGGCGCCTGGAGAAGGCCGGCTTCGTCCGCCGCAGCCCCTGCCCGGAGGACGGGCGCGCGGTCATCATCGAACCCACCGCCGCCAGCCAGGCACTGCGCTCACAGGTCGAGGAGTTCTGGTCCGACCTCGAAGACGCGACGACGAGCGCCTTCACCCCTCAGCAGCGCACCGAGGCCCTGCACTCCCTGCACCTCATCGAGGACGCACTCGCCCGCGCGGCGGCGGGGAGCCGTGCGGGCGACGACGGGCAGGGCGTTTAACCCCAGTCGCGCCCGGTCCGCCCGCGCTTCGTCTCCGAGCGCTGCTTCTTCTCCCTGAGCCGGCGTTCGTTGATCCCGCGCGGGATGCGGGTGGGGCGACGCGGCTTCGGCGGCGGAGCCGTCGCCTCGGCCAACAGCGCCGCCAGGCGTACGGCGGCGGTCTCGCGGTTGCGCCACTGCGAGCGGTGCTCGGACGACCGTACGGAGATCACCCCGTCGACGAGGCGCCCTGCGAGCTTGGCGAGCGCCCGCGCCTTCCACACCTCGGGAAGGGACTCGGTGTTCGCGAGGTCGAAGCGGAGCTCCACCTGCGAGTCACTGGTGTTGACGTGCTGCCCACCCGGCCCGGACGACCGCGAGAAACGCCACATGAGCTCGGCCTCGGGCAGGGAGACGGAGCCGCGGACGACGTACGGACCAGACATGCCGTACATGTTCCCGCGCCTGTCCGGTCCACGTCACCCCAATATCGTTCACCTACTGTTCGGTAAAGAAAGTAAAGTCGCGGGGAACCTTCGGGGACCCTCGCGGCGTTCATACGGGTAGCTGTAGCTTCGTGCGCGTTACTTAACGAGGGAAGGGACTCCCAACAATGGCTGTAAGCCTGTCCAAGGGTGGCAACGTCTCGCTCACCAAGGAGGCTCCGGGCCTGACCGCCGTCACCGTGGGCCTCGGCTGGGACGTCCGCACCACCACCGGCACGGACTTCGACCTCGACGCCTCGGCGATTGCGGTCAACCCGCAGGGCAAGGTCTACTCCGACGGTCACTTCGTCTTCTTCAACAACAAGCAGACCCCGGACCAGACCATCGTCCACACCGGCGACAACCGCACGGGCGAGGGCGCGGGCGACGACGAGGCGATCAACGTCAACCTCGCGGGCCTCCCCGCCGACGTCGACAAGATCGTCTTCCCGGTCTCCATCTACGACGCGGAGAGCCGCTCGCAGAACTTCGGCCAGGTCCGCAACGCGTACATCCGCATCGTGAACCAGGCCGGCGGCGCGGAGATCGCCCGCTACGACCTCTCGGAGGACGCGGCGACGGAGACGGCGATGGTCTTCGGCGAGCTGTACCGCAACGGCGCGGAGTGGAAGTTCCGCGCGGTGGGCCAGGGCTACGCGTCCGGCCTGGCGGGCATCGCACAGGACTTCGGCGTCAACGTCTGACGGACGTTGCGGTTCGCTGCGCTGAGCGGGAGCCCCTGGTCGTACGCCGGCCAGGGGCTCCGGCGCGTCTACGCGTGCGAGACGAACGCGGTCCAGGCGGCGGGGGTGAGGGCGAGGCGGGGGCCCGTGGTGTCGTGCTTGGAGTCACGGACGTGGACGGTGCGGGGTGCTACGGCGATCTCAACACAGGAGTCACCCTGGGTACCGCCGCTGTAGCTGCTCTTGAACCACACCAGCTCGGAGACATCCATGTTCATGCCCTCGCTTCCTTACGTCTGTGAGATGAAGGCGGTCCAGGCAGCAGGGGTGACGGCGAATCGGGGGCCCGTCGTGTCGTGCTTGGAGTCACGAACATGGACGGCATCGGAGCTGGTGGCGATCTCGACACAGGAGTTGCCGTCATTGCCGCTGCTGTAACTGCTCTTGAACCACGCCAGGTTGGAGACGTCCCCGGCAGCGGGCTTGCGGATCATGTTTCTCCCAGCAGTTGCTCGATGAGGGCCAGTGACTCCCCCGGTGAGAGAGCCTGCGCCCGGATGGTGCCATACCGCAGCTCCAGGATGCGCAGATGTTTCGGATCCGAGGTCGGACGGCCATTGAAGGCACCGTCGGAGCGCCCAACCACCGTTCCGTCCGGGAACTTCAGCACCTCGATCCTTCCGTCCAGACCGGAGTGCACCGCGGAGTTCATCGGCATCACCTGAAGCACGACGTTGTGCAGCTGTCCCACCTCCAGGAGGTGTTCGAGTTGTCGTCGCCACACCATTGTGCCTCCGATGGGACGACGCAGGGCCGCCTCTTCCAGCACGAAGTGGATGGACGGTGCCGGATCCCGCTCGAAGACGGATTGTCGCGCGATCCGAGCGTTCACCATGCGCTCCACGTCGTCCGGCGAATAAGGCGGCTGGGCTGCTGAGATCACGGCCCTGGCATGATCCGGCGTCTGCAACAACCCGTTGACGCTGTTGCACTCGTACACCCCGATCTCCACCGCCTGCCCTTCCAACTTGGCAAGCTCGCGCACCCTCCTCGGATACCGGACCTTCTTCACGTCCTCCCAAGTCGCCGCGATGAGCCCACCGGCCCCCAGGACCTCGTCGGCCCTGTCCAGATACTCCTGCCTCGGGATCCGCTTTCCGCCCTCGACCTTGTAGACGAGGTCCTCGCCGTACCCCACCGCCTCCCCGAACTCCGCCGCCCGCAGCCCCACGGCCTCGCGCCGCAGCTTCAACTGCCGCCCCACCGTGGCGATCACCGCGATTCCCCACTCGTCGTCGGGATCGACCTCCCAGCCGGGGTCGACCGTCTCGTCGCCGTCCACACTCATCCCGCACCCCTCCGCCGTACGACCGTGCACGCGACGCCCCTACCCGCGCGCACCGCCCCGACAGCCCGGACACGACCGGACAAGCTCCGGACAGTCACCGTACGCATCGGCAACGTCACTGTTCACGGTACGCACGCACGGCCACGCTGAGTGACGTGAATCAAGAAACCACCGTGATCCGCAACTTCAGCGTGCCGCTGTCGGCGACCCCGCGGGGCGCCCGCCTGGCGAGACTGCTGGCCTGCGAACAACTCCGGGAGTGGGGCCTGCCGTTGGACCCGGCGGAGCACATCGTCGCGGAGCTGGCGGCGAACGCGGCGACGCACGGCCGGGTCCCGGGAAGGGACTTCCGCCTGACGCTCTACATGGTCGGCGACACGCTGCGTATCGAGGTCACGGACACGAGGGGTGACCGCCTCCCCCACCCCGAACTCCCGCCCCCGGACGCGGAGTCGGGCCGAGGCCTGATCCTCGTCGACACCCTCGCCAGCCGCTGGGGCGTCTCCCCCGGCCCACCACCCCGCAAGACGGTGTGGGCCGAGATCCGCGTCGACCGGAGCACGGCGAACTGTGCTGCGGAGAATCCGTGCTGCGGAGCTTCGGGACGTCTTCCCCAAGAAACGAGACGGTGAGAAAGAACCCCCACCAAACCCCACCCCTCCCGCCCGCCGGGCGCTCTGACCCTCAGGGGTGAAGATTCCCAACTCAGCTGGATTTCGACCCGGTTGCCTGCCCTACTCTCGGCGCAACACAACCGCACAAAGCAACGGCCCCCGCCGGGACGGCAATCCCGATGCGAGGGCCTGACCACCAAGGAAGAGACAGCTTCCCGATGGACACTGAAAACCCTAGCGCGCCCCCGCGCGCCCAGTCCCGTGTTGCCACGGAGAACCACCCGAACCGGGACCCCGAAACCGAAACCGGCGGCGGTCTGATCCACGACCACACCCGCCACACCACCCGCTTCACGGTGATCGGCAACCACCTCGCCCAGCACTCGGAGCTGTCGCTCCTGGCGATCGGTCTCGCCACTCACATCCAGTCGCTGCCACCGCGCGCCGCCGTCGACATCAAGTCCCTGGCCGCCCGCTTCAAAGAGGGCGCCACCCGCATCGCGGCCGCCCTGCGCGAACTGGAGACCCACGGCTACCTGCGTCGCGAACGCCGACAGATCAGCGGCGGCCGGATCGTCACCCGCACGATCTCCTGCAACCAGCCGAAGCAGCACGGCACACCCCGCACTCCGGCACCCACCTCGACGCCCGCTCCGGCAAGCCCCACCCCCTCACCGAGCCCGACCGCACCCCCGCGGCACCCCGCCACACCACCCAAGAAACGCCCCCGGCTCCTCCCCGCCGTACCGCGCCCGGGTTACACCTCCCCCGCGCTCCTCCAGACGGCCACCGACATCCTCACCGGCCTGCGCCGCGTGGACCCACGTCTCCTCCTCTCCGCCCACGACATCGCGCACCTCGCCCCGGGTGTCGCCGCCTGGCTGCTGCACGAGGTCACCCCCACCGCCGTACGCCACGCCCTGACCGCAGCCCTCCCATCCGACCCGCTGCACCGCCCGGCCGCCCTCCTGGCCCACCGCCTGACAGCCCTGCTCCCACCGCCACCACCTCCGCGGCCCTCCGCGCCACCACCCCCCACCCGGCACCCGCTCCAAACCTGCGACGGCTGCGACCGCGCGTTCCGCGCCCCGGCGCCGGGCCGCTGCCGCGACTGCCGCTGCGATCTCTCGGAGGCCGCCTAGCATGAAAGCGACGATCCTTGCCGCCGGGCACAGACGAGGAGCGAGCGCCATGACCATCGCACCGGACAACGCGCACCGGAAGGGCTCGCACATCTACCGCGCCATGCGGGACCTCGTTGAGTCCATCGACGACACCGTTCCCGGCAAATTCGAGATCACCAAGGAAGGGATCGTCCACGACATGACGTCGCCGGGAGGACCTCACGAGGTCACGGCCGCGCACGTCAGCCGCCGTTTGGAGAAGGTCATGCCGGACGACCTTCTCGCCCACAACGGGACTCCCGATGTGGAGGACGAGCCCGAAGGCATCAAGCGGCATCCAGATGTGACGGTGATCGCCTGGACGGACCTGAACGTCGAGGGAGCCATCGACCCTCACACGGTCGTCGCCGCCATCGAGATCGTCTCCCGATCCAACCCGGACAACGACTGGGTCACCAAGATGCGCGACTACCCCCTGATGGGCATTGCCACCTACGCGATCTTCGACCCCCGCACCGGCACCGGCGCCGTCCTCACCGACATCCACTCCACCCCCGACGGTCCCCGCTACGCCACCCGAAAAGACTTCGTCTACGGCGAGGACGTCACCATCGCCGACTGGACGATCTCGACGGACAACCTGCCGCGCTACCCGGCCACCCTCACCGGCTCTGCGCCCTCCGGCTCCGCCACGACCTGAAGCGGGCGAAGAGCCAGAGCAGGAGGAGTGAGATCGCCACTCCCCCGCCCAGGTCGAGCAACGCGTCCGCCAGCTTCCCGACGGAGAAGTCGCGGGCGAGGGAGAACAGGTCGAACACGAACGTCAGGACCACTCTGCCCAGGAGCATGAGGGCCAGGAACCCGACTACGTCCTTCTCTTTCTTCGCCACCTTCACATCCCACACAAGGGATCTTTGCGATTGCTGTCGAACAAAGTAAGAACTGATCCATGTTTCTGGAACCCCTGGCACCCACGGACGGCGCCCTCCCCGGTGAGCTGCTCACCGAACTCACCGCCCTCTACGCCGCCAACCGCGACTTCCACGCCCTCAGCGGCGACTTCCCCGACGCCGACGACATCCGCCCGGAGCAGGTCGCTGCCGCACTCGCCGATGACCTCGCGCATCCCGACGCCGAGGTACTTCTCGCACGCGGTGAGGGCCGACTGGCCGGAATCGCGATCACTCTCGCCCACCACCCCGACCCGGCCGACCCGGACCCGTGGATCGGCCTGCTGATGATCGACGCGGCCATCCAACGGCGCGGCTACGGACGCCGGTTGGCGGAACTCGTCGAGAACCGCCTCCGCACCGGCGGCCGTACCGCCGTACGCCTCGCCGTCCTGGACAACAGCCCCCGCGCCCTCACCTTCTGGACCGCCCTCGGCTACGAGCCGATCACCCACCGCCCGGACCTCGACAGGGGCCGCCCCTGCACGGTGCTGCGCAAGCCCCTGACCTGAGCCGGGCCATCGCAACAGCCGTCCGCCGCCGGTAGGTTCACGGTCTGCAGCGCGGTGACCTACTCGGCTCCGGACGCAGCGCGGACGTCTACGCCCTCGACGACGACGATGACCGCGACGCCACCACCGAAGCGCTCGTGATGCGGCGACTGCACGGCGGCACCCTGCTGGACGCGCTCCGGCAGGGCACCGTAACGGCAGCCGCAGCGGGAGCGACGCTCGCGGACCTGCTGCACCGCCTGCATCGCATCCCCGCGCGGCTCGCCGCCGCTCCCGCGGACCGCATCCTCCACCTCGACCTGCACCCGGACCACGTGATGCTCACCCCGGACGGCCCCATGGTGATCGACTGGCGCAACACCCGGGACGGGCCACCCGGACTGGACCGGGCGATGTCGGCCCTGATCCTGGCGCAGGTCGCGGTCACCCCCACGACCGAAGAGGCCGACGAACCCCGCCCTGAGCGCGGGCGAGGTGCGCGTTCTCGGTGAGGCCGTAGGGCTCGTACGCGAGCTCGGCCGGCACTGACCGCGAAACTCAGACCGTCGGCGCCGGGTCCGTCGTCGACGGGCGGCGCTTGCGGACCAGTTGGACCAGCGCGCCCAGGACGATCGCGTTCACCACCGCGCCGAGGGCCAGGCCCAGATAGAAGGGGGCGTCGGTCGGGACCCAGCCGAAGGCGATCGTGAAGAGGAAGTTCGTCGGGGCGGTGAGCACCGTGGGAACGACGTAGAACATGGTGTCGATCTTCAGGTAGGAGTCCTCGAAGTACGCGTAGCACGCCAGGAACTCCACCACGGCCAGGTAGCCACGCGAGAGCCGGTTGCTCCAGGCGAGGGCGAGCACGGCACGGCTACGGGCGGCGAAACTCACTGCATTCTCCGATCAGTTGGGATCACAGGCGAGGACGACGGAATCACCGCCCGGGTTCCGCGCCCGGGTCCGCCGGCTTGCCGTCGCCGTACAGCCAGTCGTCCCAGATCTCGTCGAAGTCCTTGTCCGGCGCCCGCTGTTCGACGTACGCCGTGAACTCCCCGGTGTCCGCGGTGCCATGGCGATGCGCCGCCGCCCAGCCCCTCAGCACACCGGCGAAGACCGCGTCGCCGACCGTCTGCCGGATCCGGTGCAGGACCATCGCCCCGCGCTGGTAGACGGGGCTGTCGGAGATGTGCGCCGCGCCGGAGGGCCTCCCGGGCGGGAAGGACCACAGGTCGTCGTAGACGTCCTCGCCGTGCGCGTACAGCTCGTCGAAGGTCTCCTGCGCGCTGTCCCCGCCGTGCTCCTCGTCCCACAGCCACTCCGCGTAGGTCGCGAACCCCTCGTTGAGCCACATGTCCCGCCAGGACCTCGGGGTGACCGAGTCGCCGTACCACTGGTGCGCCAGCTCGTGGACGAGCGTCGCGGTGTCGGGCGCGCCGGGGAAGAAGGGCCGGTTCTGCGTCTCCAGCGCGTACCCCGCGTCCCCCTGCCGGTCGACGATCGCACCGGTCGAGGAGAAGGGGTACGGCCCGAAGGTCTCCTCCGACCAGGCCATGACCTCGGGGATCCGCGCGAGCACCTCGCGGCTCGCGTCCGCCTCGGCCGGGTCGACGGCGGTGTACACGGGCAGTCCCGACGGGGTCTCGGCGCGCCGGATGTCGTAGTCGCCGATCGCGAGGGTGGCGACGTAGCTCGCCATGGGCTCGGCGGTGTGCCAGGTCGACGTCGTACGGCCGTCCGCGGTCCGCTGCCGCGTCAACTCCCCGTTGGAGACGGCCTGGAGGCCCTCGGGGACGGTGATCGTGAGGTCGTAGGACGCCTTGTCGGAGGGGTGGTGGTTGCCGGGGAACCACGCCATCGAACCGGTCGGCTCACCGAGGGCCAGCACGCCGTCGTCGGTGGGCAGCCAGCCCTCCTCCGAGCCGTCCGGGTCGGTGATCGTCTCGGGCGTGCCGGAGTAGCGGACGGCCACCTTGAAGGTACGGCCCTCGTCGAGGTCGTCGTGCGGCCGTACGGTCAGCTCCTGCCCGGCGCGGTTCCAGCGGGCCTCGTCGCCGTCCACGGTGACGCGCTCGACGTCCAGGCCCTTGAGGTCGAGGTTGAAGGCGGTCAGGTCCTGGCGGGCGCGGGCGGTGAGGGTCGCGGTGCCGGACAGGTGCTCGTCGTCCGGGTCGTAGGCGAGGTCGAGGGCGTAGTGGGTGACGTCGTAGCCGCCGTTGCCCATCTTCGCGAAGTACGGGTCGCGCAGGCCGGAGCCGCCGGGGGTGCCGTGCACGCCGGCGTCGCACGCCGTCAGGGCGCTCGCCGTCAGCGCGCTCGCGAGGAGCAGGGCGACGGGGGCGAGCGGCACGGTTCGGGGCACGCCGCGATCCTATGAGCGGACGCCGCGAGCCCTTGGGAGCGCGCCGTGATCCGCTGAGGGCGCGCGTGACACCATCACGTACGTGCTCGACATCGGCTACGCCCTCTCCAACCGCTTCCCGGACCCCCCGCAGACCGACTACCGCAGCGTGGACGTCCACACCCTGCGCCACGACCTGTTCTGCGGAGACGTCTATCTCGCGGACACCAAGGAGGACCGGGAACTGTCCACAGCCTGGGGATGGGTGCCGGTGCTCGACTTCGCGTGGGCGCTGTGCGACATCGTCGAGCGTCTCGACCGGGACCCGGCGGGCTCCCGCGCCTCCCGCCCCCAGCACGCGGAACTCGACTTCACCGAGTCCACCGACCGTATGCTCTTCGAACGCCGCTTCGGCTGGGTGGACATCGAGTCCGACTGGATGCCCGCGGAGGAGCCCCCGCTCACCTTCTCCCACACGGACCTGCGCCGCGAGGCCCGCGACTTCCTCCACGACCTCATCGCCGACCTGGTGGACCTCCACGAGGACCTGGCGGACAACCCGGCGATCTGGACCCTCCAGGCACGGTTTCCGAGGGTGAAGTGAGCGAGGGTGAAGCGAGCGGGGGTGAAGTGAGCGAGGAGAACGCCGCCGGCGACACCGGCGACCAGACCGGTGAGCAGACGGGCGACCAAACCGGCATCCTGGCCGACGTCCAGACCGACATCCGCACCGCCCTCCTCGCCGACGTCCAGACCGACATCCTGGCCGACGAGGATCTGCTGCGGTCCCTCCTCCGGGAGCAGCACCCCGATCTCGCCCACCTGCCCCTGGGCCCCGCGATCCGCGGCTGGGCCAACGAACTCTGGCGTCTCGGCGGGCAGTTGGCGATACGACTGCCCCGCACGCCCGATGCCCCGGACCTCATCCTCAAGGAACAGCGCTGGTTGCCCGCCCTCGCCCCGCTCCTCCCGCTCCCGGTGCCCGTCCCGGTCCGCCTCGGCCGCCCGACCGACCGCCTCCCCGCCCTCTGGGCCGTCGTCACCTGGATCCCCGGCGACCCGGCCGACCGCGTCCCGGTCACCCGCGCCGACCACGCGGCCGACGCCCTCGCGGACTTCCTGCGCGCCCTGCACCGCCCGGCCCCCGCCGACGCACCGGTCAACCCCGACCGGGGTGTGCCCCTCGCGGTCCACGCGCCCGGCGTCGACAAGGGGCTGCGCACCATGGACCTCGGCGAGTTCGCCCCGGACGACGTCCGGCGGGTGTGGGAGGCGGGCCTCGCCGCGCCCGCCTGGGCGGAACCCGCGCGGTGGCTGCACGGTGACCTGCATCCCGCGAACGTCGTCGTGGCGGACGGGACGTTCGCCGGCGTGATCGACTTCGGCGAGCTGTGCGCCGGCGACCCCGCGACCGACCTCGCGGCCGCCTGGCTGCTCCTCCCGGACGGCGCGGCACCCCGCTTCTTCAAGTCCTACGGCACCGACGACCAGGCCCTGATCCGACGCGCCCGCGCCTGGGCGATCCGCAGCGCCCTCGGCCTGCTCACCGTCGGCCAGGCCGACGAGAAGGGCCTCCCCGGCGGCAAACCGACCTGGGGGACGGCGGGGCGTGCGGCACTGCGGCGCGTCCTGACCGACGACCCACCGCTGACCGACTCCTGACGGACCCACACCCCCGGCTCCCCCCGGATCCCCAGGGGACGGCGGGGCGTGCGGCACTGCGGCGCGTCCTGACCGACGACCCACCGCTGACCGACTCCTGACGGACCCACACCCCCGGCTCCTCCCAGATCCCCAGGGGACAGCGGGTCAGGGGACATCTCCAGCAGGTCCAGGCGGACGGCCCACCGCTGACCGACTGCCCACCGCTGACCGACTGCCCACCGCTGACCGACTCCTGACAGACCCCACGCCCCCAGCTCCCCCCGGATCCCCAGGGGACGGCGGGTCAGGGGACATCTCCAGCAGGTCCAGGCGGACGGCCCACCGACTCCTGACGGACCCACACCCCCTGCTCCTCCAGGCCCCCAACCGCCTCCCGGCTCCTCCCAGATCCCCATCCGACTTCCCCCGCTCCCCCCGGAACCCCTCGGGCTCCCCCTACTCCACCCTGATCCCCATCTGCCCCGCCAACACCGGCGCCAGATCCAGCAGTTGCCCCGTACTGATCACCGCCCCCGCCAACCGGTCCAACCCTCTCGTGATCTCCAGCGGCGCGGCCCCCCGCAGGTCGACGTCCTTCAGCGTCGCCGCCGTGAGATCCGCCCCCTTGAGCGCGCAGTCGACGAACTCGACGCGCTCCAACTGCGCACCGCCGAAGTCCGGTTCGACCAGGACGCAGCCCTCGAAGACGACGTCCTTGAGGCGCGCGGTGCGCAGATTGAGGTAGTCGATCTTCCCGCCACGGATCAGCACCCGCTCCAGCACCGCACCGTGCAACTGAACCCCACCGAGCCGCGCGTCGATCACCTCCGTGTCCCGGAAGGTCGCCTCCGCGAGGTCCGCGCCGACACCCCGCAGCCCCGTGAGCACGGAGTCCAGGAACCGCGCGTGGTACAGCCGGGTCTCGTCCATCGCGCACCCCGTCAGCGCACAGTCCATGAACCGCGCTCCCCCGCCGTCCTGCCCGACGAAGTCCACCTCCCGGAACTCCAGCCCGTCATAGTCCCCGTCCGGCTCCAACTCCCCACCGCCGAACGGAGCGAGCGGCGGCAACCGCACCTCCGGCCGCCGCGCCCCCTTCACCCGCGACACACCGGACGCCCCCGCCGCGCCCCGCGCCCCCGCACCACCACTCGCTCGCCTCACCATGCCCCCATCCTGCACCCCACCACTGACAATCCCCCTGACCTGCGAAAACCCCGCGCCAAGGCCCCCGATGTCACATTCCACCCCACTCGACCAGTCGTACAGATGACACCACCCAACCCCGACCCCGAGCCCGAGGAGAACCCCAGCCATGCACCGCATCACCGTCATCGGCGGAGGCCTCGCCGGACTGACCGCGGCCGTCACCGCCGCCGAGGCGGGCGCCAAGGTCACCGTGTACGAGGCCCACCACACCCTCGGCGGCCGGGCCCGCACCGCCGAGGGCCCGTACCGCACGAACGACGGCCCGCACGCCCTCTACAACGGCGGCCCGCACTGGACCTGGCTCCACCAGCGCGACCTCATCCCCCCGCTCGCGCCGATCCCGCCCCTGGAAGCCGCCCGGCTGCGCCTGCGGCACAAGGGCACCCTGCGCCGCACCCCACCCTTCGCGATGCTCAAGCTGCTGCGCCGCAGCGCCGTCGAGGCCCCGGTGGACACGGACTTCCTGTCCTGGGCGACCGAACTGGCCGGCGAGGAGGGCGCCCGCGCCGCCGCCCGCTTCGCGGCCGTCGCCGTCTTCCACCACGACCCGGGCGCGCTGTCCGCCGCGTTCGTGCAGGAACGGCTGCGCCGCACCGCCAAGCTGCCGCCCGAGGCGCACTACCCGCGCGGCGGCTGGGCGAGCGTCGTGGACCGGATGGCCGCCCGCGCCTGGAACCTGGGCGTCCGGATGGAGACCCTGTCCCGCGTCGACACCCTGCCCACCGACACCCCGGTCGTCGTCGCCACCTCCCTCGACGCGGCCCGCCGCCTCCTCGGGGACTCCTCACTGACCTGGCAGAGCGGCCGTACGACACTCGTCGACCTCGCCCTGCGCACCCGGCGCGGCGACGCCTTCGCGGTGTCCGACCTGGACGCCCCCGGCTGGATCGAACGGTTCACCGCCCAGGACCGTACCCTCGCCCCGGCCGGCGAGCAGCTGGTCCAGGGACAGCTCCCGCTCGCGCCGTACGAGTCGAAGGCCGACGGGGTGCGCCGCGCCGAGGAGTTGCTCGACCTGGCCTTCGAGGGCTGGCGCGAGCGCGTGACCTGGCGGCGCGCCTCCGTCGCGAACGGCCGTACGGGAGCCGTGGACCTGCCCGGCACGACCTGGCGCGACCGCCCCGCCATCGACCGCGGCGACGGCGTCTACCTCGCGGGCGACCAGGTGGCCGCCCCCGGCGTCCTCTCGGAGGTCTCCTTCACCAGCGCCCTGACCGCCGTATCGCTCGCTCTCGGCCGCAACGCCCTTGACCTCAAGCACGCTTGAGGCTGAAAGGTGGGCCGGGCGTCCAACCGGAATGCGACCTGAGGGAGCCCGTCCATGCACGCCATCCGCCTGCACGCCTTCGGCCCGGCCGAGAACCTCGTCCACGAGGAGGTGACCAACCCGCTCCCGGGCCCCGGCCAGGTCCGTATCGCCGTACGGGCGGCGGGAGTCCACCTCCTGGACACCGCCCTGCGCCAGGGCATGCAGGGCCCGCTGCCCGCCCTCCCCACGCTGCCCACCGTGCCGGGCCGGGAGGTCGCCGGCACGGTCGAGTCCCTCGGCGAGGGCGTCGCCGACCTGTGGCTGGGCAGGCGGGTCGTCGCCCACCTGGGCTTCGCGCCCGGCGGCTACGCCGAACTGGCCGTCACCGACGTCGACCGCCTCCACGACATCCCCGACAACCTCGACTTCGCCCAGGCCGTCGCCATGATCGGAACAGGGCGTACGACGATGGGAATCCTCCAGTTCACCGACCTCGGCCCGGACTCCGTGGCCGTGATCCCGGCGGCGGCCGGCGGCATCGGAACCCTCCTCGTCCAGTACGCCAAGAACGCCGGCGCCACCGTCATCGGCCTGGCGGGCGGCCCGGAGAAGACCGCACGCGTCGAACGCAACGGCGCCGACCTCGCCGTCGACTACACGGACCCGGCCTGGCCCCAGAAGGTCCGCGCCCACCTCGGCGACCGACACGCCACGGTCGTCTTCGACGGCGTCGGCGGCACCGTCGCCCGCGAATCCGTAGCCCTCCTGGGCCCCACCGGCCAACACCTGGTCTTCGGCTGGTCCGGCAAAGGCCCCCACGACGGCAAGCCCTACCTGGTCGACGGCCTCTCCGAACAGGTCCTCGGCCCACCCATGCTCCAAAAGGCCGGCGGCAACCTCCGCACCCTCGAACTCCGCGCCCTCACCGAGGCCGCCACAGGCCGCCTCACCCCGGCCATCACCCGCTACCCCCTCACGGAGGCAGCAGCCGCCCACCACACCCTGGAGACCCGGGGGACCATCGGGAAGGTGGTCCTGGAGCCCTGACCCGGCAGGATCCGGAGAGACCGGGACCGGCGCTCGGTACCGCCAGGAGACTCAGTGCCGCCCGGCGATCCGGTCCGCCACCCGCGCCAACCGCGACGACCGCACATCCGGCGTCCCCGCCTCCCGCCGGTCCGCCGCCCGATACGTCGCGTACATCCCCTGCACCCCCGCCCACCGCAACGGCTCCGGTTCCCACTTGCGGACCTTGTGTCCCACCCAGGGCAGGTCGGTGAGTTCGGTGCGCCCCGCCTGGCCGGAGTCCTGCTGGACCAGGTCCCTGAGCGTGCGCGCCGCGAGATTCGTCGTAGCGACGCCCGACCCGACGTAACCACCCGCCCAGCCGAGCCCCGTCGACCGGTCCAGCGTGACCGTCGCGCACCAGTCGCGCGGGACGCCGAGCACGCCCGACCAGGCGTGCTCGACGCGCACCCCGGCCAGCGAAGGGAAGCAGTTCACGAGGATGTCGCGGAGCGCCCGTACCGTCGCCGACTGGGTGCGGCCGTCGTTGTCGGTGCGGGATCCGAAGCGGTACGGCACCCCGCGTCCGCCGAGCGCGATGCGTCCGTCGGGGGTGCGCTGCGCGTACATGTAGGCGTGCGCCATGTCGCCCAGGGCCTCTAGCCCTTCCCAACCGATCGCCGCCCACTGCTGCTCGCTGAGCGGTTCCGTGGCGATCATCGAGGAGTTCATCGGCAGCCAGGTCCGACGCTGCCCCTTGAGGGCTGCGGTGAAGCCCTCGGTGCAGCGCAGGACGTAGGGCGCGCGGACGGTGCCGTAGGGCGTCACCGCGTGCTTGGGTTTGATCTCCGTGACCGGGGTCAGTTCGTGGATGGTCACGCCGAGCGCTTCTACGGCTGCCGCGAGTCCCTTGACCAGTTTCACGGGATGGATGCGCGCTCCGTGCGGGGTCCAGCTCGATCCGACGGCGTCGGCGACGCGGATCCGTTCGGCGGTCTGGCGGGCGCCGTAGAGTTCGCGGTCCTTCTCGCCGTACGACTGCTCGTGCGCGTGGAAGTCCTTCAGGCGTGCGAACTGCGCCGGGGTGCGGGCGACTTCGAGGACGCCTCCTTTGTGGATCCCGGCGTCGATGCCTTCCTCGGCGGCGATGCGGACGACTTCGTCGACGGTGTCGTTCATGGCCTTCTGGAGGCGTACGGCGGCTTCGTGGCCGTGCACGCGCGCGTAGCGGTCGCGTCCGGCGATGCCGTTGTAGAGCCAGCCGCCGTTGCGGCCGGAGGCGCCATAGCCGCAGAACTTCTGTTCGAGGACGGTGATGCGCAGGAAGGGCGCGGCCTTCTTCAGGTAGTAGGCGGTCCAGAGTCCCGTGTAGCCGCCTCCGACGATCGCGACGTCCGCCGATGTGTCGCCGTCGAGGGGTTCGCGTACGGCCGGGAGGCCGTCGTCCGCGTACCAGAAGGAGATGCCGCCGTTGACGACGCTGGTGTCCATGGCCGGACGTTAACCCGCCGCCAGGCCCGCTGTCTCCTTCGGATTTCGTCGTCCTGGTACGCCTCTGACCAGCGGATAGCAGGCGAATCCGATGAGTGCGGAGGTGAGGTGGCCGAGGTCGGTGAAGGTCCGTGCGGTGACCAGGGGGACGGCGTACACGACGAGTACGGCGAATCCGTAGACGTAGCGCCAGGGTGGCGGGACCCGGTAGACGAGCACGGCGGCGACGCCCGCGAGGGCGTAACTCACTCCGATGTCGAGGGTGTTGACGGCCGACTCGGGTGCCATGCCGTTCCGGATGCCCCAGAGCAGGGCGCCTTCGCTGATCAGGGTGGCCAGTACGTGGGCGGCGGCGCAGACGGCCAGCCAGCGCGCGGTGCCGAGCCAGTGTTCCGCCTGTGCGTGGAAGAGCGAGTAGAGGACGACGTACGGCAGCCAGCGGCCGCCGTCGATCCACATGGCGCTGGCGACGAGGACGCGTACCGGGTTGTTCGAGAGTTCGTGGAGGTTGGTCGAGCGTTGCCGCAGGAAGTCCTCTTCGAACTCCGGCGACATGTGGTGCAGCGCGACCGTCGTCACGAAGAGGATGCCCAGCCAGACGTAGGTGCCGGGGGCGCCGCGAACGTATGTCCACACCCTGTGGATACCGCGGTCGATTCGCATGAGCCGATTCACGCACGCCGGTAGGGTCCGCAGGGTGATCGACATCCCGGAGGCGCTGGCAGCGACACAGGAGCTTTACAACGGCGAGGCGGGGCGGCGGTTCGTCGCCGGTCTGCCGGCAGTGGCGGAAGAGTTCTTCGACCGCTGGGACCTGAGACCGGACGGCCCCTCCATGCACGGCGTCACCGCGCTCGTCCTGCCGGTCGTCCGCCGCTCCGACGGCACCCCCGCCGTCCTCAAGCTCCAGCTCCTGGACGACGAGAGCGTCGGTGAGCCGGTCGCGCTGCGTCTGTGGGACGGCGACGGGGCCGTACGGCTCCTCGACCACGACCCGGTCACCCACACCATGCTCCTGGAGCGCCTCGACCCCTCCCGCATGCTGTCGACCCTGCCCGGGACTCGTGATGCCGTCCTCGTGATCGCAGGGCTGCTCGCCCATCTGACGTCCCGGCCCGCCCCGGAGGGCATGCGGCGCCTCGGGGACATCGCGGGGGCCATGCTGGAGCGCACTCCGTGGGCCCTGGAGCGCGTTCCGGACTCGGAGACCCGTCGGCTGCTGGCCGACTGCGCGGCCGCCGTGCGCGAGGTCGTGGGCGAGCCCGGTGACCGGTTGCTGCACTGGGATCTGCACGACGAGAACGTCCTCGCCTCCGACCGGGCCCCCTGGCTCGCCATCGACCCCAAACCGCTCGCCGGTGACCCCGGCTTCGAGCTCTGGCCTGCCCTCGACAACCGTTACGAGCCGGACGAGGTCGGCTGGCGATTCGACGCCATGACGGACGTCATGGGCCTGGACCGGGCACGCGCGCGTGCGTGGACGCTGGGACGGCTCCTCCAGAACGCCCTCTGGGACGTCGAGGACGGCCGTGCCGTCGAACCCCGTCAGCTGGACATCGCCCGCCGCCTGCGCGCCTCGGGTGCCTGAGGCGGCCCCATTGGTGCCCGAAGCGAACCATTGGTGCGCGAATCGACCTTCTGGAGCCTGGAATGATCCGTCCCGCCACCCCCGCCGACGTCCCCGTCATCCACGCGCTCATCCGCGAACTCGCCGACTACGAGAAGGCCTTGCACGAGGTGCGGGCCACCGAGGACCAGCTCCATGAGGCCTTCTTCGGCGACCGTCCCGCGGTCTACGCCCATGTGGCGACCGACTCCGAGGACACGGTGGTCGGTTACGCGATCTGGTTCCTCAGCTTCTCCACCTGGCGCGGAGTGCACGGGATCTACCTGGAGGACCTGTACGTCCGCCCCACGGCCCGCGGCGGCGGCCACGGCAAGGCCCTGCTCACCGAACTCGCCCGCATCTGCGTCGAGCGCGGCTACCAGCGCCTCGAATGGTCCGTCCTGAACTGGAACACGCCCGCGATCTCCTTCTACGAGTCCCTCGGCGCGCGTCCCCAGGACGAGTGGACGGTTTACCGGCTGACGGACGAGGAACTCGTGAAGGTTACACGCATGCATGAGCACTGAGCGGGCACGGCTCACTTACATGAGCAACACCCGTACCCCTGTGTTCATCCCGGGCCTCGAACTCGCGCGCCGCTTCTACACCGAGGCCGTACGGCCGTTATTGGAGGAGGCCGCTGCGGGCATACCGCACTCGGCCGCCCGGATAGGCCCCGGCTCCGAGGTCCTCGGCTACGACACCCCGCGCTCGGTCGACCACGAGTGGGGGCCGCGCCTCCAGCTGTTCCTCCGTCCCGGGGACGTCTCCCGGCACGCGGGCCGCATCAGACACGTCCTCGCCGAGCACCTGCCGAAGACGTTCCACGGCTATCCCACGCACTTCGCGCCCACCGGCGAGGCGGCCGACATCCGTGTCATGGCGGCCACGGAGGGGCCCGTCCACCACCGTGTCGAGGTCAGCCACGTCTCCTCGTGGTTCACCCACACCCTCGGCTTCGACCCGACGGCGCCCATCGCCACGGCCGACTGGCTCGCCACGCCCACCCAGCGCCTCGCCGAGGTCACCGGCGGCGCCGTCTTCCACGACGGGCTGCACGTCCTCGCCCCCGCGCGGGCGGCCCTGCGCTGGTACCCGCACGACGTGTGGCTGCACGTCCTGGCCCGCGGGTGGCAGCGCATCGCCGACCAGGAGGCCTTCGTCGGCCGCTGCGGCGAGGTCGGCGACGAGCTCGGTTCGGCCGTGGTCGCGGCCCGGCAGGCGCGGCACCTGATGCGCCTGTGCCTCCTCATGGACCGCCGCTGGCCGCCGTACGCGAAATGGCTCGGCAGTGCCTTCGCCCGTACGTCGGCGGGGCACCGGCTCGTCCCGGTCCTTACGGCGGCTCTGGCGGCGACGGACTGGCACGCGCGCGAGGGGCATCTTGCGGCGGCCTACGAGACGGTCGCCGACCTCCACAACCAGCTCCGCCTGACCGACCGCGTCGACCCCGGGACCCGGCCGTACCACTCGCGCCCTTTTCGGGTCCTGCACGCGGAGCGCTTCACGGAGGCGCTGCGGGCGCGCATCACGGATCCGGCGATCAGAGACCTCCCGCTCACGCGAAAGCCCAGCTCAGACACCGTCTGAGCTGGGCTCGGAAAGAGCCCCCTGTCGGATTCGAACCGACGACCTACGCATTACAAGTGCGTTGCTCTGGCCAGCTGAGCTAAGGAGGCGCCCGTGCAGTGTACCCAGGTCATCAGGGCGCTCTGTCGAAAATTTCCGCGAAGTTCACAGGGGCATAGGTACTGACATACGGGTGAACGCCAGGTACCGTCCAATGCCAGTCCACCTGTGGACTACACCACCACCTTCCTACAACGGATCGTCCGGCACGTTCCTGCCGGTAGAAGGGGGCCTCTGAGCCATGGCCACTGTTTCGTTCGACAAGGCGACCCGTATTTACCCGGGTTCCACGAAGCCCGCCGTCGACGGTCTCGACATCCACATCGAGGACGGCGAGTTCCTCGTCCTGGTCGGCCCGTCCGGCTGTGGCAAGTCCACCTCGCTCCGTATGCTCGCGGGGCTCGAGGACGTCAACGGCGGTGCCATCCGCATCGGTGACCGTGACGTCACGCACCTGCCGCCGAAGGACCGGGACATCGCCATGGTGTTCCAGAACTACGCGCTGTACCCGCACATGACGGTCGCCGACAACATGGGCTTCGCGCTCAAGATCGCCGGCATCAACAAGGCGGAGATCCGGCAGAAGGTCGAGGAGGCCGCGAAGATCCTCGACCTCACCGAGTACCTGGACCGCAAGCCGAAGGCGCTCTCCGGTGGTCAGCGTCAGCGTGTCGCCATGGGTCGCGCCATCGTGCGTGAGCCGCAGGTCTTCCTCATGGACGAGCCGCTGTCGAACCTCGACGCCAAGCTCCGTGTGTCGACGCGTACGCAGATCGCCTCGCTGCAGCGCCGTCTCGGCATCACGACCGTCTACGTCACCCACGACCAGGTCGAGGCCATGACGATGGGCGACCGTGTGGCGGTCCTCAAGGACGGTCTGCTCCAGCAGGTCGACACCCCGCGCAACATGTACGACCGTCCGGCCAACCTCTTCGTCGCCGGCTTCATCGGCTCCCCCGCCATGAACCTGGTCGAGGTCCCGATCGCCGACGGTGGTGTGAAGTTCGGCAAGTCCGTCGTCCCGGTCGACCGTGAGGCGCTCTCCGCCACCACGGACAAGACCGTGACCGTCGGTGTCCGTCCGGAGCACTTCGACGTGGCCGGTCCGGAGTCGGACCAGGGTCTCGCGGTCGTCGTGAACGTCGTCGAGGAGCTCGGCGCCGACGCGTACGTCTACGGCACCGCCAAGGTCGGCGACGACTCCAAGGACCTCGTGGTCCGTGTCAGCGGCCGTGACGTCCCGGAGAAGGGCAGCACGCTCAACGTCGTCCCGCGCGCCGGTGAGACCCACGTGTTCTCGACCTCGACGGGCGAGCGTCTGTCCGACTGACACCGGGCGACCGACCGGGTACATCCCGGGGTAATTCACCCAGGTTGACGAGTAGGGCCCCGCAGAGCGCTGCGGGGCCCTTTTCGTGCCCGGCCGGGCTGCGCCAAATACCCCGGCACACCGGGCATTTCGAGCAGCGTGCGTCAACGCCTTACCCCAAAAACGCCACCATCTCGTCCCCCGAACCGGTGACTAAATGTCGCCAAATCATCACCGGGCGCTACCCTCACACGCGTGAAGCACTCCACTAACCAACAGACGCGTCGCGGTCGGGGCCCCGCCCGCCGGATCGGCCGCTCCCTCGCCCTCGTCCTGCCCGTCGTCCTGGTGCTCTCGGGAACCCTCGCGGTCACCCGGGTCAACTGGACGGGGGATCCCTCCTCCGGCTCGGTGCTCACCGCGTCGGACGCGACGGTGTCGGACGGCAAGGCCCGTAGCGTGCACCGGGCCGCCCAGGACATCCTGCGCGACCAGCTTCTGACCGAGCTCCAGCAGAAGAACCCCGGTATCGCCCTCACGCACCTCCAGGAGGCGGTGAACGAGCGTCCGTCGCTGGCGAAGCACTGCGTGTCCATCGCCCGCGCCCTGGGCCGCGCGGCGGTCCGCGTCTACGGCCCGACCCGCGCCCAGTCCTACGCCCGCCCGGTCTGCGACACGTCCTTCGCGACGGGCGTGGCGGCGGCGCACGGCTAGCGCCGGGGCGGGACGCCTTTCCTCCGGCCCGTACAGCCCACACGGCCCGCCTGGCAGCTCCTACGAGCCTGTCGGGCGGGCCGGTGACGCGGCGGGCCCTCTCGGGCCGGTCGGCCGTGTCGGCTCCCGATTTTCCCCGGCTCACGGCTTTCTCTGACTCGCGGGTTCCTCCGTCTCACGGCTTTCTCAGGCTCGCGGGTTCCTCCGGCTCGCGCCGCCCCTCTAGCTCGGGTGGCTTTCTCCGGCTCGGTCGGCATTCTCCGGCTCGCGTCGCTCCTCCAGCTCGGCTGGCTTTATGCGGCTCGGTCGGCCCCTCCGGCTGGCGCTGCCCCTCCGGCTCGGGCGGCCTTCTCCCGCTCACGGCAGCCCTTCTTCCCGCTCGCGTGGGCGCCCCCGCCCCGCTCCGGCCGCCCGCAGGGTGCGACGTACAGTTTCGGCATGAGTGATCCGAACGCCGTGTCCCGGCCGACCCAGGCCGTGATCCTCGCCGGTGGGCAGGGTTCCCGGCTGCGCCCCTACACCGACGACCGGCCCAAGCCGATGGTCGAGATCCCCGGCACGGGCACGCCGATCATCGGCCACCAGCTCGTCTGGCTCGCCGAGGAGGGCGTGACCGACGTCGTCGTCAGCTGTGGGCATCTCGCCGAGGTGCTCCAGAAGTGGCTGTCCACCGCCGACCTGCCGGTGAACGTCCGTACGGTCGTGGAGACCGAGCCGCTCGGGCGGGGCGGTGGGCTCCGGTACGCCGCGGCGCGTCTTCCGCACCCCGACCGGGCCTGGTATGCGACGAACGGGGACATCTGGACGCGGTTCTCGCTGCGCGAGATGGCCGACTTCCACACGGAGCGGGACGCGGTCGCGACGCTCGCGCTCGCGCGGCCGCGGATCCCCTGGGGCGCCGTGCAGACGGACGGGTTCGGGCACATCACGGACTTCATCGAGTCGCCGCCGTCGACGTTCGAGATCAACGCGGGTGTGTACGTGTTCTCGCCAGCGTTCGCGGAGCTGCTCCCGGAGCGGGGGGACCATGAGCGGACGACGTTTCCGCGTCTCGCGCGGGAGTCGCGGCTCGCCGGGTTCCCGATTCCCCACGGGGCGTACTGGCGGGCCATCGACACGGCGAAGGATCTGACCGAGGCGGCGAAGGAACTGGCCGCGTTGGGGCGCTAGCACCACGTAGGAAAAGGTCCCGCACATCCATCTGTGCGGGACCTTTGTGCGGGCCGTCGGTCTCAGCCGGTGGGCTTGCCCAGGATGTCGCCCACCGGCCCGCCTACCCCAACAGGCCGCCCACCAGGCCCGGTTCGCCGGAGGAGGAGCCTCCGGTGTCGGAGCCGCCTGTGGAGCCGCCGGAGGTACCCGTGCCGCCGGTCGGGCCGGAGGTCGTGCTGGGGGCCTGCTGGGCGGGCGAGGACTGCTGGGGCGAGGTGCGGCCGGTGGTGCCCTGGGTCTGGCTGGGCGCGCCGCCGGTGGCCGTGCCGGTGTCGCGGGTCGCGCCGGGTGCCGTGGAGGCGTCGGCGGACGGGCCGGCGGTGGCGCCGCCGGAGGGGGACGTGGAGGCGGACGGGGTCTTCTTGTGCGGCCGGCCGGGCTCGGAGGGGAGCGGGGAGCCGGGGAGTTCGTTGCGCGGGGCCTCGCCGGGGCCGGGGACGATGATCCGGTCGGCGTCGCGGACGGCACCGCCGAGGACGGAGCCGATCAGCAACGTGAGGCCGGCGACGATCGCGGTGATGAGGGCGCCGCGGCGCAGGACGTAGCGGCGCAGTTCCCAGATGTCGGAGCGGGGTCCGAGGCGGCGCCAGGCGCTGCCGGCGAGGCGGCCGTCGACGGAGTAGACGGGGGCGCCGGCGATGATCAGCGGGGACCAGGCGGCGAGGTAGATGATGTCGGGGGTGTCGTAGGCGGGGACGCTCTTCCAGCTGACGGTGACGAGGAGCGCGGCGGAGAGGCCGGCGCCGACGACCGCGGCGACCCGCTGCCAGCAGCCCAGGATCGTCAGGACGCCGACGATGACCTGGAGGAAGGCGATGACGAGGCCGGATCCGACGGGGTGGTGGAGGGCGAACTGGCGCAGTGGCTCGGCGACTTCCCAGGGGTGCAGGGTGTTGAGCCACTTGACCATGGAGCCGCGTTTGCCGCCGTCGAAGTAGACGGGGTCGCAGAGCTTGCCCATGCCGGCGTAGATGGAGATGAAGCCGAGGAAGATGCGCAGCGGGAGCAGGACGACGCCGAGGTTCATACGGCGGCCGGGGTAGTAGGCGTGCCGGGCCGCTTCGTCGCCGGGGCGCCTCGTGGGGCCGGCGGCGCCAGTCTCGTCGTAGGCCGCCGAGAACTCCGGGTCGGCGTACGCGCGTTCGTCGTCGACGCTGCCAACTGCCCGCATGTTCGGCAGGAGTCGGGTGCCGTCGCCGTCGGGGGTGCGCTGGGCGCCGACGATCGGGGTCTCGACGGTGCGGGTCAACTCGTCGTCGTGGCCGCCCTGGTAGCCGTGGTCGACGTCGACGCGCGGGATGACCTGGGTGGCTCCGGCGTCGGCGGACGGCGGCGCGGTCTCGCCGTGGCGGACGCTGCCGCCCCGCACGGCCTGGAGCAGGCGGATGGCGCCGGTGTCGTCGGGCGCGGACTTGCCGCTCCAGACGACGGGTCGTCGGCGACCCGCACCGGCACTCGCGCCGACGGCCGGCATGTGTGCGGTGTCCTCGGCGGCGCTCAAGTGCCGGGCGATGCTCGGGGATTGACTCCGTCTCGCCGACGCGCCCAACTGCACGCGGAAACTCGCGTGGTTGACGATGATCTGCGCCGGATCGCTCGGCACCTTCACCATGCTCAGCGCGGGAGCGTCATCGAACCCGGAATCGAATCCCGACGAGCGTCCCCCCGTGGGTGTGCGGGGTGTTCTGGTGTCCACACTCATCTAACCGAGTGACGTGTGTTTAGGACACTGCTTTGACCCGCCGGATCTGTCCGGACTCCGTCAAGCTCGCCCGGAAGACCCGGAACACCCCATCCGGGTGACGCCCACGAACACCCGTTCACGCACGCCCGTCACCCGCGTCGCCGGGCCACCTCATACAGCACAATCCCCGCCGCCACACCGGCGTTGAGCGACTCGGCGCCACCCGGCATCGGGATCCGCACCCTGAAGTCGCAGGACCCCTCTTGTCTGCCGCCCTCGCAGCTTCGCGCTTCGCACGGCTGCACCGGCCTCCGACCGGCGGGCTCCGCCAGCCTCCGCCGATCGCCGTCAGCCCCTCCGCCGGGCCACCTCATACAGCACAATCCCCGCCGCCACACCGGCGTTGAGCGACTCGGCGCCACCCGGCATCGGGATCCGCACCCTGAAGTCGCAGGTTTCGCCGACCAGTCGGGACAGGCCCTTGCCCTCGCTGCCGACCACGATGACGACCGGGCCTTCCAGGGCGTCGAGTTCGCCGACCTGGTGCTCGCCGTCGGCGGCGAGGCCGACGACCACGATGCCCGCCTTCTTGTACGCCTCCAGCGCACGGGTCAGGTTGGTGGCGCGGGCGACCGGCGTACGGGCGGCCGTGCCGGCGGAGGTCTTCCACGCACCCGCGGTCATGCCGGCCGCGCGCCGCTCCGGTACGACGACGCCGTGGCCGCCGAACGCGGAGACCGAGCGGACGACCGCGCCGAGGTTGCGGGGGTCGGTCACGCCGTCGAGGGCGACGATGAGCGGGTCCTCGCCGTCGTCGTAGGCGGCGGACGCGAGGTCCTCGGGGTGGGCGTACTCGTACGGCGGGACCTGGAGGACCAGGCCCTGGTGGTTGAGGCCGTTGGTCATGCGGTCGAGCTCGGGGCGGGGGGCCTCCATGAGGTGGATGCCGCCGCGGTCGGCGACGAGCTGGAGCGCCTCGCGGACCCGCTCGTCGTTGTCGATGAACTGCTGGACGTAGAGCGTGACCGCGGGCACGCCCTCGCGCAGCGCCTCGACCACGGGGTTGCGGCCGACGACCATCTCCGAGGTGCCCTTGCCGCCGCGGCCGCGCGGTGCGGGACGGCGTGCGGTCTGCCGCGCCTGCGCGTTGGCGATTCGGTTCTTCTTGTGGCCCTTGCGCATCTCGGCGGGCGGGGTGGGGCCCTTGCCCTCCAGGCCCTTGCGCCGCTGGCCGCCACTGCCGACCTGCGCGCCCTTCTTGCCGGACATGCGGCGGTTGTTGGCTGCCATGACCTACCTGTCCTACGTCGGTGATGTTTTCGTACGTCTATGCAGTGTGCCGCCCGGAGGGCCGGGCGGCACAATCGATCTTCGGTGACCGGGGCGCGGCTAGCGCGGGCCGAGGCTCCAGCGCGGGCCCTGGGGGCTGTCCTCGATGGTGAGTCCGGCCTGGCCGAGCTGGTCGCGGATGGCGTCCGCGGTGGCCCAGTCCTTGCGGCCGCGGGCGGCCTCGCGCTGGTCGAGGACGAGCCTCACGAGGCTGTCGACCACGCCGTGGAGATCCTCGCCGCGGTCGCTCTCGCCGGCCCAGTGGGCGTCGAGCGGGTCCAGGCCGAGGACGCCGAGCATGGCGCGCACCTCGGCGAGGCGGGCGACGGCGGCTTCCTTGTCGTCGGCCGCGAGGGCGCTGTTGCCCTGCCGGACCGTGGTGTGCACGACGGCGAGGGCCTGCGGGACCCCGAAGTCGTCGTCCATGGCCTCGGCGAAGGCGGGCGGCACCTCGGCGGACGGTTCGACGGGACCGGCCTTCTCGACCACCCGCTGCACGAAGCCCTCGATCCGCGCGAACGCGGACTCGGCCTCGCGCAGGGCGTCCTCGCTGTACTCGATCATCGAACGGTAGTGGGGCGTGCCGAGGTAGTAGCGGAGCACGATGGGGCGCCAGGCCTTGACCATCTCGCTGACGAGCACGCTGTTGCCGAGCGACTTGGACATCTTCTCGCCGCTCATGGTGACCCAGGCGTTGTGCACCCAGTACCGGGCGAACTCGTCGCCGTAGGCCTTGGCCTGGGCGATCTCGTTCTCGTGGTGCGGGAAGATCAGGTCCAGGCCGCCGCCGTGGATGTCGAAGGCGGAGCCGAGGTATTTGTGCGCCATGACCGAGCACTCCAGGTGCCAGCCGGGGCGGCCGCGGCCCCACGGGGTCTCCCAGTAGGGCTCGCCGGGCTTGGCCGCCTTCCACATGGCGAAGTCGCGGGGGTCGCGCTTGCCGGAGACGCCCTCGTCGGGCTGGCGCAGGTCGTCGATGTCCTGGTTGGACAGCGACAGGTAGCCCGGGTAGGAGCGCACGTCGAAGTAGATGCTGCCGTCGGCCTCGTACGCGTGGCCGCGCTCGATGAGGCCGCGCATCATCTCGACCATCTCGGTGACATGGCCGGTGGCGCGCGGTTCGTACGTCGGCGGGGGGCAGCCGAGCGCGGCGTAACCGTCGTTGAACACGCGCTCGTTCTCGTAGCCGATGGACCACCACGGGCGGTTCTGCTCGGCCGCCTTGGTGATGATCTTGTCGTCGATGTCCGTGACGTTGCGGATGAAGGTGACGTCGTAGCCGCGGTACTCGAACCAGCGGCGCATGATGTCGAAGTTCAGGCCGGAGCGGATGTGGCCGATGTGCGGGGCCGCCTGCACCGTGGGGCCACAGAGGTAGATCGAGACACAGCCCGGCGTGAGCGGGGCGAAGTCACGGATCTGCCGGGCGCTGGTGTCGTACAGGCGAATAGTCACGATCCCTAGGGTAGTGGGCGTTGTCGAGTGCCCGAGACGGTTGTGGATAACGGTTGTGGGCGAGGGTCAGGCGACCCGTACGACCAGGGCCGTCGCCACCGCCATCAGCCCTTCACCCCTACCGGGGAATCCCAGTCCGTCCGTTGTCGCCCCGGACACCGACACCGGTGCTCCCGCCGCCTCCGACAGGATCTTCTGGGCCTCGTCGCGGCGCTTGCCGATCTTCGGACGCGGTCCTACGACCTGTACGGCGATGTTGCCGATCCGGAAGCCGGCGTCGCGGACGATGCGGGCGGCCTCCGTCAGGAGGGTGACGCCGGAGGCGCCGGACCATTCGGGGCGGCCGGTGCCGAAGTGCTGGCCGAGGTCGCCGAGTCCGGCGGCCGAGAAGAGGGCGTTGCAGGCGGCGTGGGCGACGACGTCCGCGTCGGAGTGCCCGGCGAGACCGGTGCCCTCCCATTTGAGGCCCGCGCACCACAGCTCGCGGCCCTCCTCGAAGGCGTGGATGTCGGTGCCGATGCCCACCTGGGGCAGGACGAGGTCAGAACCCATCGTTGAGCCTCCTGCGCGCCAGAACCGCCTCCGCCAGCACCAGATCCAACGGCCTGGTCACCTTGAACGCCTCCTCGTGGCCGGGCACGACCACGACCGTCGATCCGAGCTGCTCGACCATGCTCGCGTCGTCGGTGACGTCCTCGGTGACCGTCTCGTGGGCGCGGACCAGGGTGGCCCGGTCGAAGCCCTGCGGGGTCTGTACGGCGCGCAGGCGCGCGCGGACCGGGGTCGCGACCACCGGCTCGGGCTCACCGGGGGCCGGCTCGACCTCTTTGACGGTGTCCGCGAGGGGCAGCGCGGGCACGACGGCCACCGCTCCTTCCCGTACCGCCTCGATGACCGCGTCGACGGTGTCGACGGGGACGAGGGGGCGGGCCGCGTCGTGGACGAGGACGATGTCGTAGTCCGGGGGCAGGGCGTCCAGGCCGAGCCTGACGGAGTCCTGGCGTTCGGCGCCGCCCGGGACGACGACGAAGTCGGTGCGCTCGGGCAGCGCGTGGGCGTCGAGGAGGGACTTGACCTCGGCGGCGCCGTCGGGCGGGGCCACGACGACGACCAGGGAGACGGCCCGGGAGGCGGCCATCGCGCGGACCGCGTGGATGAGCATGGGGGTGCCGTTCAGCGCGCGGAGCGCTTTGGGGGCGCCCGGGCCGAGGCGTACGCCCCGGCCGGCGGCCGGAATCACGACCGCCGTACGGGCGTTGGGCCGTTCTTCCGCGGTCGATGGGCGCGAAACGTCAGACATCGGTTCCTGTCAGGTTTGTGTGCTCGGCCAAGGTGGGTACGGAGTCAGCGTGCCGGGCGCGACGCCTTGACCGGACCCTTCCGTGACACGGTCGAGCCTGCTGCCCGGGCCCGGCACGCCCAGTATCGGGGGTGCACCCCCGGGAGGAACACGCTTACGGCGCCGGAGACGAACATGCCGCAGCGCCCGGCGACAGCTTTCGCGTCATCGGGCACCGCGGCATTTCAGTGTTCTGCTGCTGAGCTGAGCGGGCTTGCTGCTGCCTGCACAGGGACGCTCAGGAGGCGAGAACCTCGTCGAGCAGGGCTTCGGCCTTGTCCTCGTTCGTGTTCTCCGCGAGGGCGAGTTCGCTCACCAGGATCTGCCGAGCCTTGGCGAGCATGCGCTTCTCACCTGCGGAGAGTCCGCGCTCGCGCTCACGACGCCACAGGTCACGCACGACTTCCGCGACCTTGATGACATCGCCGGAGGCGAGCTTCTCCAGGTTTGCCTTGTAACGACGGGACCAGTTAGTGGGCTCCTCGGCGTACGGCGCGCGCAGCACCTCGAAGACCCGGTCCAGCCCGTCCTGACCGACCACATCACGCACGCCGACGAACTCCGCATTGTCCGCTGGCACACGTACCGTCAGGTCACCCTGGGCGACCTTCAGCACCAAGTAGGTCTTGTCCACGCCTTTGATCTGGCGAGTTTCGATGGCCTCGATCAGCGCGGCCCCGTGATGGGGATAGACCACGGTGTCGCCAACCTTGAACGTCATGTGACAGGTACCCCTTCCGTGGCTATCCAGGGTAACACGGAAACGGCGGGTTCTGAATGGCGTTTTCGCAGGTCAGGGCATATCTCGGGGCTTGACAACAGCAACAGGAACGTGCTGCGGAGGGCGAGCGGAAGAGGGTATTCGCAGGTCGGAGCGGCTCTCCGGGGGAGGTGAAACGCGTACGTTACACACATCCGGAGGCCCGTCCGAGCGGACTAACGTCCCCAAATGTCCGGTTCCATGTGTGCGACTTCCGCTACTCCGTTCGGTGTCCGTCGGCCGCTTCCGCGCCGATTCCGGAATTGATCACGGAGGCCGCGGGATCACAGGGTGATCAATTCCGAGGGCGATCCCGCATTCCTTCACTGAAAATTTGCCGCCGGGTCTCGGCGGCGCTTATGTGAATGCCGGACTAGCGCCGGAGTGCGCGACCAAAGTGACTCACGAGTCACTTGTGCACGGAGTGACACGCCTCTTGGGGAGGGTCGGGTGCGGCCGGGCGGGAACGGCTCGGTAACCTAAGGCCGCTGACAGACACTTAGCGCGGCTTTATGGGCCGCCTCGCTCAAGTCAAGGAGTTGCCGCCGCCGTGAGCAGCAGCCTTCGACGCGGCGCCCTCGCCGCCTCCGCCATCGCGTTCTCGGTCGCCGCGCTCTCCGCGTGCGCGGCCGGCAACAACGCCCAGACGCTGGAGGTCAAGCCGGACAACGCGGCGACCACCGTCGGGACCATCAAGCTCCAGAACGTCGTGGTGATCACCCAGCCCAACGACGAGGACGGCCAGACCAAGGGTCCGGCCGCCGTCTCCGCCACCGTCTTCAACACCGGCGACGAGCCCCAGACCCTCGACTCCATCAGCGTCGACGGCGGCGGCAGCGCCGAGATCAAGGCCGCCAAGGGCAAGGGCGCGGTCTCCGTCCCGGCGCACGGCTCCATCGTCCTCGGCGGCAAGGGCAACGCCTCCGCGGCCCTGAGCGAACTGGGCGAGGGCATCAAGGACGGCAACGCCCAGAAGATCACCTTCACGTTCAGCGAAACGGGTGACGTGAGCCTGCGCGCCTTCGTCGTCCCGGCCGACAGCTACTACGAGAAGTGGGGCCCCTCGGCGGTGCCGTCGACCCCGGCGGCGACGGGCAAGCCGTCGGCGACCCCGACCGGCTCGGCGACCCCCTCGGGCGCGGCCACGCCGACCGACGCGGCCTCCGCGAGCGCGACGGCCGAGAGCCACTGAGCAGTCGTACGAGAAAGGGCGGGACCTCCTGAGGAGGGCCCGCCCTTCGTCGTACGGCAGCTGCTGTTTACGGCTCGAATTTGTAGCCGAGACCCCGCACCGTCACCAGGTACCGGGGCGCGCCCGGGTCCGGCTCGATTTTGGCGCGGAGGCGCTTGACGTGGACGTCGAGGGTCTTGGTGTCGCCCACGTAGTCGGCGCCCCAGACGCGGTCGATGAGCTGCATGCGGGTCAGGACGCGGCCCGCGTTGCGCAGCAGCATCTCCAGGAGGTCGAACTCCTTGAGGGGGAGGTCGACCTTGGAGCCGGAGACCGTGACCACGTGGCGGTCCACGTCCATACGGACCGGACCGGCCTCCAGCGCGGCCGGGGTGACCTCCTCGGGCTCGCCGCGGCGGCGCAGGACGGCCCGGATACGGGCGACCAGCTCGCGCGAGGAGAACGGCTTGGTGACGTAGTCATCGGCTCCTATTTCCAGGCCCACGACCTTGTCGATCTCGCTGTCCTTGGCCGTCACCATGATGACGGGGACGTTGGAACGGCCGCGCAGCTGGCGGCAGACCTCGGTGCCGGGCAGGCCCGGCAGCATCAGGTCGAGGAGGACGAGGTCGGCGCCGTTGCGCTCGAACTCGTCGAGTCCGTCGGGGCCCGTGGTCGCGACCGCGACCTCGAAGCCCTCCTTGCGGAGCATGTACGACAGGGCGTCGGAGAAGGACTCCTCGTCCTCGACGACGAGCACTCGGGTCACGGAAGGACCTCCGGGGCGGGAAGCGGGTCGTAAGAAGTCGACTCGGGGGTGGGCCCGTCCTCGTCGTCGAGGTCGGGGTGCTGGAGCGCGCGGTCGCGGGCCGCGCCCGCCTCCGGCAGCCTGAGGGTGAACGTGGAGCCCTGTCCCTCCGAGCTCCACACCGTGACCTCCCCGCCGTGCGAGGCGGCCACGTGCTTGACGATCGCGAGACCGAGGCCCGTGCCGCCCGTCTGGCGGGAGCGGGCCGGGTCCACGCGGTAGAAGCGCTCGAAGACGCGCTCCTTGTCCTTGTCGGAGATGCCGATGCCCTGGTCGGTGACGGCGAGCTCGATCAGGTCGCCGCCGGGCGCGGTGACCCGGCGGGCCGCTATGCCGACGCGGGTGCGGGCGGGCGAGTAGTTGACGGCGTTCTCTACGAGGTTGCCGAGGGCCGCGGCGAGCTGGCCGCGGTTGCCCCAGACCAGCAGGTCGGCGGAGCCTCCCGCGGCCATGGTGATCTGCTTGGTGCCCGCCTGGTGGCGGCAGCGGTCGATGGCCTCGGCAACGAGTTCGTCGACGCGGACCGGCTCGGCGTCCTCCAGCGGGTCGTCGTTCTGCACCCGGGAGAGGTCGATGAGCTCCTGGACCAGGTTGGTCAGCCGGGTCGCCTCGATCTGCATCCGGCCGGCGAAGCGCTCGACGGCCTCCGGGTCGTCGGAGGCGTCCATGACGGCCTCGGACAGCAGGGAGAGCGCGCCGACGGGGGTCTTCAGCTCATGGCTGACGTTGGCCACGAAGTCGCGTCGTACCGCCTCGATCCGCCGGGCCTCGGTGAGGTCCTCGACGAGGAGCAGTACGAGCCGGGAGCCGAGGGGCGCCACGCGCGCGGAGACCGCCAGGGCCTCGCCGCGGCCGGTCCCCCGTCGGGGGAGGTCCAGCTCGACCTGCCGTATCTCGCCGTCCCGTCGGGTGTCGCGGGCCATCTGGAGCATCGGCTCCACGGAGAGCTTGCCGCCGCGGACCAGCCCGAGGGCGTAGGCGGCGGAGCTGGCCTTGACGACGGCGTCGGCCTCGTCGAGGACGACGGCCGAGGAGCGCAGGACGGACAGGACGGTGTCCACGCCCGGGGGGAGGACCGGGTCGGTGTGCAGGGAGGTGCGGGTGGGGCGTTTCTGGTCGCGTTCGCTCCAGCGGAACGCCAGCATGGCGATCACACCGGTGAGCACACCGGCGATCGCTGCCGCTGCGGCGACCGCCGCGTTCACGTCCATGCCTCCAGGTTAGGCACGGGATCGGTCCTGGCCACAGCCGTCCGAGTGTCAGCTCGAACACTCGTCGCCCAGAGTTCACCTTGGAGCCAGTATTGGTTCATTTGGGAGGGCGGAAACGGACGCGTAGGGGGCCGAACGTGGGAGCGTGGGGTACGCAGCACCGGTTTCACGGCCGGTTTTGGCCCCTGGAACCCCGAGAGAACGACGTACGAGAGGGAACCCTGATGCGGGACGCGTACCACGAGGAACTTGACTCGATCGGCGACGGTCTGGTGGAGATGGCCCGGCTGGTCGGCTCGGCGATCGGACGCGCCACGACCTCCATCCTCGACTCCGACCTGAAGCTGGCCGAAAGCGTGATCGAGGCCGACCAGAAGGTGGACGACCTCCAGCACGACCTGGAGGCGCGCGCGATAGCGCTGCTGGCCCGGCAGCAGCCGGTCGCCACGGATCTCCGTATCGTCGTCACCTCGCTCCGCATGTCCGCGGACCTGGAGCGCTCGGGCGACCTCGCGCAGCACGTGGCGAAGCTGGCCCGGCTCCGCTTCCCGGAGCGCGCGATCCCGCACGACCTGCACGCCACCATCCTGGAGATGGGCCAGCTGGCGCAGCGCCTGATGGCGAAGGCGGCCGAGGTCATCATCACGAAGGACGTCGACCTGGCGCTCCAGCTGGAGCAGGACGACGACGAGATGGACCTCCTGCACCGCACGCTCTTCCAGCACCTGCTGGACGACAAGTGGAAGCACGGCATCGAGACGGCGGTGGACGTCACGCTGCTGGGCCGCTACTACGAGCGCTTCGCCGACCACGCGGTGTCGGTCGCGAAGCGGGTGGTGTACCTGGTGACGGGCGAACACGCGGACGAGCTCCAGGCGGCTGAGATCCAGCCGGTGGCGGGGGTCGAAGGGGCGTGACCCTCCGGGGGTGGCACCGGTGAGGTGTGCGGGGAGCTGTTCGGGGCGTGGGCGAGCCACAGTGCGCCGTTGATGCGCCCAGGGGGGCGGGCATGCAATGGGGACAGGGTCTGGTCGTACGCCGGGAAGGTCAGGCCCTCGCCTCGAGGAGGACCCATGGCCGAATCCCCCAGCACTCCCACGTCCGACCCGACCCAGGAACGCCCCACCGAGCAGCCCGCCCAGATCAGGACCCTGACGGTCATCGGCGCGTGCAGCTGCGGCTCGGGCTGCGGGTGCGGGTGCCAGTCGGGCAACCCGTGCCAGTGCGGCTGATCCGGTAGCCCGCGGTTGTCTCGTACTTCTCGTACGACGATGAGGGGCCCCAAGCGATCGACGGGGCCCTTCGTCAGACGGCCGCTGCCAGGCCCAGGACCAGGGCGGACACATTGGTGGCGAGGAAGACGATCCCGCCCACGATGTTGCGGGAGCCGACCCGCAGGTGGGCGATGATGGCGCCGATGAAGTAGAGCGTGAGGCCACCGGCGGCGAGGGTGCCGAGGACCGGTACGGCGAGCCCGGCCAGCAGCCCCGCGGTGCCCGCGGCGAGCAACATGCCCAGTACCGGCACCCACTTGCGGGGTATTCCCTTCATGTCCGCCTGGGTCTTGGGGTATTCGTGGCCGATCAGATAGGTGACGGCGGCGGCCCCGTTGAAGACCGCGCCGAGGATCGTGACCGTGAGGTAGGCGGCGAACAAGTTGACTCCCTGCTCTGTGGGTCTGTGGATCGTGCCGATGGGTGCTGCTCCTGGACGACGGATCGACGGCTCGGTTTTGTGACATCGCAGGGGACCGGACGTATAGCCGCCAACTCACGGTCTAGGTGCGCCGCGTACACGAAAAGGGCGGTGCGAATCGGTGCGCACCGCCCCAACCACCAGCGTGGACATGGCCGTTACTTCGGGTCGGCGTCGAACTTCGACGTGGACCAGAAGTAGCCGAGGACCGCGAGCCCCACGCACCAGGCGATCGCGAGCCATCCGTTGTGGCCGATCTCCGTGCCGAGCAGCAGCCCGCGCAGGGTTTCGATGGCCGGCGTGAACGGCTGGTACTCGGCGATCGGCTGGAACCAGCCTGGCATCGCGCCGACGGGCACGAACGTGCTGGAGATCAGGGGCAGGAAGATCAGCGGCATCGCGTTGTTGCTGGCCGCCTCCGCGTTGGGGCTGACCAGCCCCATGCCGACGGCGATCCAGGTGAGCGCCGTCGCGAACAGGACGAGCAGTCCGAAGGCGGCGAGCCACTCCAGGACCGTGGCGTCGGTGGAGCGGAACCCGATCGCCACCCCGACCGCCCCCACGAGGACGACGCTGATGACCGACTGGAGCACGCTGCCGACGACGTGCCCGATCAGCACGGACCCGCGGTGGATGGACATCGTGCGGAAGCGGGCGATGATCCCCTCGGTCATGTCGTTGGAGACGGAGACCGCGGTGCCGATCGTGGTGGAGCCGATGGTCATCAGCAGCAGACCGGGCACAAGGTAGGCGGTGTACGCCGAGCGGTCCGGCCCGCCACGGCCCCCGATGCCCGCGCTCATGGTGTCGCCGAAGATGTAGACGAACAGCAGCAACAGCATGATCGGCGTGAGCAGCAGGTTCAGCGTGAGAGACGGGTAGCGGCGGGCGTGCAGGAGGTTGCGCCGCAGCATCGTGGACGAGTCGCGCACGGCGAGGGAGAGATTGCTCATCGGGCCGTCTCCTCAAGGGGGTTGGCGGTGCTGTCGGTCAGGGCGAAGAACACGTCGTCGAGGTCGGGGGTGTGCACGGTCAGCTCGTCGGCCTCGATACCGGCGGAGTCCAACCGGTCGAGTACGGCGCGCAGTTCGCGCTGGCTGCCGTCGCTGGGGAGCTGGAGCGCGAGCGCCTCGTCGTCCGGTGCCGCGTCGTGCAGGGCGGATGCGGCGGACCGGTAGGCGGCCGGGTCGGTGAAGCGGAGCCGGACGTGTCCGCCGGGGACGATCCGCTTCAACTCCTCCGCGGTGCCTTCCGCGACGATCCCGCCGTTGTTCAACACCGCGATCCGGTCGGCGAGTTCGTCCGCCTCCTCCAGATACTGCGTGGTGAGGAAGACGGTCACCCCGTCGGTCACCAACTCCCGGATGATCCCCCACATGGTGTGCCGGGAACGCGGGTCGAGACCGGTGGTCGGCTCGTCCAGGAAGATGATCCGCGGACCGCCCACCAACGTCATGGCGATGTCGAGCCGCCGCTTCATACCCCCCGAGTAGGTCGACGCGGGCTTCTTCGCCGCCTCCACCAGGTCGAAACGCTCCAGCAGTTGGGCGGAGACCCGCTTCCCCTCGGCCCGGGACAGGTGATGCAGGTCCGCCATCAACAGCATGTTCTCCTCACCGGTGATCAGCCCGTCCACCGCGGAGAACTGACCGGTCACCCCGATCGCCGCCCGCACTGCCTGCGGTGCGGTGGCGATGTCGTGCCCGGCGATCGACGCCTGACCGGCGTCGGCCCGGATCAGAGTGGAGAGGATCTTCACGGCGGTGGTCTTTCCGGCGCCGTTCGGGCCGAGCAGGGAGAAGATCGTCCCCTGCGGGACGGCCAGGTCGACGCCGTCGAGGACGGTCTTGTCGCCGTACGACTTGCGCAGCCCGTTCGCCGCGATGGCCAGGTCGGTCATGTCAAGTACTCCTAGGTGAAGGCGAGTTGCAGGCGCCGGGTGGCTAGAGGCTGCGGGCGGTGATGTCGCCGTAGCCGGAGGTCGCGTGGAGGGTGAGGTCGGCGCCGTCGGCGTTCTTGAGGCTGTTGTGGATACGGCCGTACGCGGTGCCGGCGTCCAGGGCGGCGGAGACCCCGCGGGCCGCGGTGACCGTGATGTCGCCGTGCTCGGTGCGCAGGGTGAGCGCGCCGGCACCGGCCTCGGTGACGGTCAAGTCGCCCTTCTGGGTGCGGAGTTCACCGCTTCCGCTCAGACGGCCGACGGTGATGTCGCCGGCCTGGAGGGTCAACTGGACGTCGGCGGTCTCGTCGAGCTTGACCGTGGCCTGGGCGGCCTCGAAGACGATGTCGCCGAGGCGTCCGACCCCGCGCAGTTCGGCGGCGGCCGCGGTGGCCCGGACACGGGAGCCGGCGGGCAGTTGGACGGTGACCTCGACGGCACCGGACGGACCGAAGGCCTGGTTCTTGACGGGGGTCTCAATCCGCAGGACCGCGCCTTCCGCGTCGTAGGCGACGGTGGTCTGCTCGGCGGCCCTCACGTCCCGGCTGCGGGAGGCGTCCGCGGGGAGCACCTCGACGGTGGTGTCGGCCCGGTCGGCGGCGATGAACCGGATGGCGCCGGCGGGGATGTCCAGGACGGCCAGGACGGGGGCGGGGGTGGCGAACTTCTGCATGGTGCACTCCTTGGCTTCGCTGTTTCCGATGATGGAAAAGCTACGTTGCGTTCATAGATACGGCAACATATTCGTTGCACGTGACTGTCATTTACGCAGCTAGAAGCCGCGAAATCATTGCAATGGACGTAAAACTAATGCAACAACACTCACTCGAAGCGTTGCAATAGATGGAGACTGAACGCTATGCTGGCGATGTCACGAACCACTGAGGAGGCCGCGATGCCGGGAGGCAGACTCACCCAGCAGGAACGTCAGCAGATCGCGCTGGGACTGGCCGACGGCCTCGCCTACGCGGAGATCGCGCGACGCCTCGACCGCCCGACCTCGACCGTCACACGCGAGGTCATGCGCAACGGCGGCCCCGCCGGCTACCGCGCCGACCTCGCCCACCGGGCCACCGAACACCGTGCGCACCGCCGTAGGCAGACCGTGCCGCGCGGGGCGAAGACGCCTCTTGAGGGCGACGGACGCGATGTCGAGGCCGTACGCGCGTACGAGGAGTCGTTCACCACGCTCCTCATGCAGCAGGGGCTGCCGAAGATGATGTCCCGGGTGCTGGTGTGCCTCTACACGAGCGACGCGGGCAGCCTCACCGCGTCCGAACTCGCCCGGCATCTGGAGGTCAGCCCGGCGTCCATCTCCAAGGCGATCACGCTTCTGGAGAGCCAGGGGCTGATCCGGCGGGAGCGCGACGAACGCCGGCGCGAGCGGTACGTCGTCGACAACGACGTCTGGTACCAGGGGATGATCGCCAGCGCCCGGGGCCACGCCCAGATGGCCGAGACCGCACGTCAGGGCGTCAGCCTCCTCGGTCCCGACTCCCCCGCCGCCGTCCGCCTGGAGAACATCGCGCGCTTCGTCGACTTCGTCGGGGAGAGCATGATCCGGGCGGCGGAGCAGGCCCGGGACATACTCTTCGCGACGCCGGAGACGATGTCTGAGTCGACGCATGAGCCGATGCCGGTGCCGGACGGCGGTGACGGACCGCGGTGACGGGCGGGGCGGGTCCGGAGCGCTGAGTCGCTCGACGGCCTGTTGCTCGACGGCCCGTTGCTCGGCGGCCGTCCGTTGTCAGTGGCTGCTGCTCTACTGGGATTCAGCAGACGGTGACCGACGGAGACCGACATGGGTGTTCTGTACGACTACTTCCACGCGCCCGACCACACCACGGCGACGGACCAGGCGATCGGCCCGGGCGGCGACTGGCTGCGCGGGTCGTCGCTGGAGGACGTGGGCGCGGACTGGATCGACGCGAAGGGGCTGGACCCGGACGTCGTGCTGGCGCAGTTGGTCGCCTTCGCGGAGGGCGTCCGGCTCGCCGACCAGCAGGACGCGCCGGAACTGGTCTGGCCCGAACCGCCGTACCCCCAGGCCGGATCCGACGACCCCGACTCCCCGTGGAACACCGGGCTCATCCTCCAGCAGCTCCCCGACCGCTGGCGTGACCTGCTCGCCACGCTTCCCGAGGACGCCGTACCGATGGTGGCGGCCCAGTGGTTCGAGATAGAGGAGGTCGACTTCGCGGACTACCTCCACGTCAAGGACACGGTCGAGACGTTCATGGCCCTGGCGTCCCGGGCGCGCGCGGCGGGTGCCCATGTGTACTGCCGGTGCTGTCTGTGAGGGCGGTTCATGGCCGCCGGCGGTGAGGAAGTGCCGCTGTCCGGCGGGCGTATCACGGCCGGGGTGGTACGGATCGCGGACACGGTACGCCGCCCGACCTCGGCGTCCTCCCCGTACGTGGCCGTTCTCCTCACCCACCTCGAACGGCAGGGCTTCTCCGGCGCTCCCCGCCACCTCGGCACCGACGAGCGGGGTCGTGACGTCCTCAGTCACATCCCGGGCGAGGTGCCGTCCCGGTTCCAACGGTGGACGGACGCTCAAGTCGCCGCGGCAGGACGCCTGTTGCGAAACCTCCACCACGCGACCCGCACCCTCCCCGGCGCCGCCCCCGTCGTCTGCCACCACGACCCCGGCCCCAACAACACCGTCTTCCGCACCGAACTCCCCGTCGCCTTCATCGACTTCGACACCGCGGCCCCGGGAGACCCACTCGAGGACCTCGCCTACATGGCCTGGACCTGGTGCGTCTCCTCCCGCCCCGACCGGGGTCCGGTCGAACTCCAGGCCGCACAGGTACGGCTGCTAGCCGACGCCTACGGACTCCCGCCGAAGGACCGACCACGACTGTTCGACGCGATAACGGAACGCCAGACACGCAACGCGAACTGGTGGCGCCAACGCCTACCCGAGAACCACCGCCCCCACGACACAACCACGGAACAAATCACCGACCGCATCACATGGTCCCTACGGGAACACAACTACACAGCCACCCACCGCACCGAGTTCCACGCGGCTCTCCACTGAGCCGACCACCGCGCTCTCGGTGTCAGTGGTGGTCGCTAGCGTGACCACTGACTGGTTCCGCGCCTGGACCGGCAGCGCGGAGGCGAACGGCGACTGCTTCCGTGTGTTCGGCCAGGACGGCACCGGCGGCTACGCGGCCTTCTGGCTCGTCCGCCCGCACCGCCCGCTCGTCGACCAGCCCGTGGTCTTCCTCGGATCCGAGGGCGAAACCGGGGTCGTGGCGCGTGACTTGGGTGCCTTCTTGTGGCTGCTGGCAGGTGGATACGGCCCCTGGGAGGCGGCCACCTCGTACGAACCGGACTGGGTCCCGCGTCACCACCAGGAACTGGCGTCTGTCGCCGAAAGATTCACGGCCGACCACAGGCAGCCAGCAGATGCCGTCATCGAGCAGGCGACCCGAGAGTTCCCCGACTTCGACGACACCATGATGGACCTCTGCCGCTGACCGCCACGGCCCGCGAAAACCCCCTACCCGCGGCGAAACCGCAGGTAGGGGGCCCAAGCAAAACGGGTTACTTCTTCTTGCCCTGGTTCTTGACCGCCTCGATCGCTGCCGCTGCCGCGTCCGGGTCGAGGTAGGTGCCGCCGGGGTTCAGCGGCTTGAAGTCGGGGGCGAGTTCGTAGGAGAGGGGGATGCCCGTGGGGATGTTCAGGCCCGCGATGTCGGCGTCGGAGATGCCGTCGAGGTGCTTGACCAGGGCGCGGAGGGAGTTGCCGTGGGCGGCGACGAGGACCGTGCGGCCGGCCAGGAGGTCGGGGACGATGCCGTCGTACCAGTAGGGGAGCATGCGCACGACGACGTCCTTGAGGCACTCCGTGCGGGGGCGCAGCTCCGGGGGGATGGAGGCGTAGCGGGGGTCGCCCGACTGCGAGAACTCCGTGCCGTCCTCGAGCGGCGGCGGCGGGGTGTCGTAGGAACGGCGCCACAGCATGAACTGCTCCTCGCCGAACTCCGCGAGGGTCTGCGCCTTGTCCTTGCCCTGGAGCGCGCCGTAGTGGCGCTCGTTCAGGCGCCACGAGCGGTGGACGGGGATCCAGTGCCGGTCCGCCGACTCCAGCGCCAGCTGCGCCGTGCGGATCGCGCGCTTCTGGAGGGAGGTGTGGACCACGTCGGGGAGGAGATCGGCGTCCTTCAGGAGCTCGCCGCCGCGGACTGCCTCCTTCTCGCCCTTCTCGTTGAGGTTGACGTCCACCCAGCCGGTGAACAGGTTCTTCGCGTTCCATTCGCTCTCGCCGTGGCGGAGGAGGATCAGCTTGTACGGTGCGTCGGCCATGCGTCTGAGCGTAATCCACGGCCCCGGTCCGCCGTGTGTCCGCTCGGCAGGCGGACGGTTGACGGGATCTGTTAATTGAGTGGCCCGCCGACGACCTACGTCAGTAAGTTGCGATCACTACCCGAGCCGCTTACATCTGTGGGGGATCCCTGTGTCAGTCGCCAGCCTGAGACGTGCCACGCACGAGACCGTCTCCGGCCTCCCCCGCGAGTTCTGGTGGCTGTGGACCAGCACCCTCGTCAACCGGCTCGGCGCCTTCGTCGCCACCTTCATGGCGCTGTACCTCACCCTCGACCGCGGCTACTCCGCCTCCTACGCCGGTCTCGTCGCCGCCCTGCACGGCCTCGGCGGTGTCGTCTCCTCCCTCGGCGGCGGGGTCATGACCGACCGGCTCGGACGGCGCCCCACCCTGCTGATCGCCCAGGCCTCCACCGCGGCCTCCGTCGCGCTGCTCGCCTTCGTGCACGACCCGGTCGCCATCGCCGCCGTCGCCTTCCTGGTCGGCATGGCCTCCAACGCCTCCCGCCCGGCCGTGCAGGCGATGATCGCCGACGTCGTCCGGCCCGAGGACCGTATCCGCGCCTTCTCCCTCAACTACTGGGCCATCAACCTCGGTTTCGCGATCTCCTCCACGGCCGCCGGCTTCATCGCCGAGGTCAGCTACCGCGCCGGGTTCCTGGTCGAGGCCGGGATGACCGCGGTCTGCGCGGTCGTCGTCTTCCTGAAGCTGCCCGAGTCCCGGCCGAGCGCACCACAGAGCACCGGGAGCTCGCAGGACGACGTACGCCTGACGACCGTCCTGCGCGACCGGCGGTTCATGGCGGTCGTGGGGCTGTCCTTCCTCGTCGCGGTGATCTTCCAGCAGGGTTCGCTCGGGCTGCCCGTCGCGATGGGCGAGGCCGGGTTCACGCCCGCCGACTACGGGCTGGCCATCGCCCTGAACGGCGTGCTGATCGTCGCCCTCCAGATCCCCGTGACCCGGCTCATCCAGCACCGGGACGCCAAGCGGCTGCTCGTCGTGTCGTCGCTCCTCGCGGGGTACGGCTTCGGGCTCACCGCCTTCGCCGGGTCCGTGGGCCTGTTCGCCCTCACCGTCTGCGTCTGGACGGTCGGCGAGATGATCAACGCGCCGACGCAGACCGGCCTCGTCGTCCGCCTCTCCCCCGCCCAGGGCCGCGGCCGCTACCAGGGCATGTACACCCTGTCCTGGTCCGTCGCCGCCCTCGTCGCGCCCCTCCTGTCCGGCTTCGTCATCGACCACTACGGCGCCGAGTGGCTGTGGGGGCTGTGCGCGGTCGTCGGAACGGTCGCCGCGGCCGGGTACGCCGCCCTCATGCGCCGACTGCCCGACGAGGGCCCCCACACCGCCGTACTCGAGAAGTCCGCCGCCGTCACGGATGCATCCGCGCGCCCTTGAGCACCTTGTCCACGGCGTTGCGTGGCCCGTACACCGCGAGTCCCACCAGGTCCAGCTCCGCCGTCGCGACCGCCCGCACCGCCGCGCGGTTGTCACGGTCGTTGCCGGTCGAGAAGAGGTCGCTCGTGAAGACGGAACACGCCAGCGAACGGGACAGCACGCGCGCGTGGGCCGTCGTCAGCGTCTCCTTCGTGCCCTCGAAGACCAGGACCGGCTGGCGGAACATCCGCAGATAGGACACCCCGTCGGCGTCCTCGTACGGCTCCCCCATCACCTCCGGCGCCTCCGTACCCAGGCCGCTGACCAGGAAGGAGGTGACATTGAGGCGCTGCCAGGTCTCCAGGTCCTCGCGCAGCAATACGGCGATCTTGGTGTCGAAGCGGATCGGTTCAGTGCTCATGGGGGAAGCGTGCGGGTCGTCGTACGACACCGTCTTGTACGTTCTTTGCATGGCCCCCGCGCACCCGGCCCCCCGGCACCCGGCCCCCCGGCGCGACGTCACCGCATGGCGGCCCCTCGTCCCCGGCGTCACCGAGGTCTTCCACGCCCACTTCACGGAGTACGCCTACCCGATGCACGTGCACGAGGCGTGGACGCTGCTCATCGTGGACGACGGCGCCGTCCGGTACGACCTCGACCGGCACGAGCACGGGACGCCGGGCGACACCGTGTCGCTGCTGCCGCCGCACGTCCCGCACAACGGCGAGCCCGCCACCCCGGGCGGCTTCCGCAAGCGGGTCGTCTACCTCGACGGCACCCACCTCGGCGACGACCTCATCGGACCCGCCGTCGACACCCCCGACCTGCGGGATCCACTGCTGCGGCGGCGCGTCGGACAGCTGCACACCGCGCTCGTACGGCCCGGCGAGGAGCTGGAGGCCGAGAGCAGGCTGACGTTGATCGGCGAGCGGCTCACCACGCTCCTACGGCCCCGGAAGGCGACCGGGACCCGCCGCGACCCCGCGCTCGCCCGCCGGCTGCGCGAACTCCTCGACGAGCGGGTCGTCGAGGGGCTGTCGCTGGAGGAGGCCGCGGGGCTGGTGCAGGCCCATCCGGCGCATCTCGTACGGGCGTTCAGCGGGGCGTACGGCATCGCGCCGCACCAGTACCTGACCTCGCGCCGCGTGGACCGGGCCCGGCGGCTGCTGCTCGCGGACCGCAGGCCGGCCGAGGTCGCCGCGCTCACCGGCTTCCACGACCAGGCCCATCTCACCCGGCACTTCAGGAAGTTGGTGGGGGTCACGCCGGGGCGTTATGCGCGGAAGACACCCGTCCGGTGATCGTCCGCGATTACCGTCCCCTCCATGGATGACACACAGAAAGCACACGACTCGGACACATCTCGAATCGCGCCGGTCAAAAACCGCTCCCTACCACTCAGACGCTTCTCGGTCGCCGTCGCGGGGGCGGCGACCGTTCTGGCCCTCGGTGTCGGCGGTGTCGCCCTCGCCGCCACCTCGGACGACGACCCCACCCCCGAACCGCCGACCTCGACGAGCACCCAGGACGACGGCGGCACCGTGGGCGGCAGCGGCGGCACCGACCCGTCCCCGACCTCAACCTCCGTCGACGACCCGACCGACGAGCCCTCCGCCCCGAGCCAACTCGACGAGATCGAGCGGCGGCTCACGGAACTCGACCGGAAGATCGACCAGTTGCCGACGAAGAAGGAACTGGCCGACGCGCTGCGGGCGATGGCGAACGAGCTCGACAAGCCGTCGTCGGAGCCGAGCGGCGAACCCCACGACCCGACCGACGAGCCGCTGCCCGACAACTCCCTGCCGCCGGGCGGGAACTGAGACCGCGCCCGGGGTCAGCCGGCCGGTCCGCGCGTCAGATGCGCGAACGCGTCCAGGTTCCGCGTCGACTCGCCCCGGGCCGTCCGCCACTCGTACTCCCTGCGGATCGCGGTGGCGAACCCCAGCTCCAGCAGCGTGTTGAAGGCACCGTCGGCCGCCTCCAGGACCTGGCCGAGGAGGCGGTCGACCTCGTCGGCGGTGACGGCGGCGAGCGGCAGCTTGGCGGTGACGTAGATGTCGCCGAGGTGGTCGACGGCGTACCCGATGCCGTAGAGCTTGAGGTTGCGCTCCAACAGCCAGCGGTGGACGCCGGGTTCGTTCTCGTCGGGGTGGCGGATGACGAAGGCGTTGAGCGAGAGGGAGTGGCGGCCGACCAGCAGGGAGACGGTCGTCTTCAGCTTGCGGGTGCCGGGCAGCTGGACGACGTAGGTGCCGGGCTCCGGGCTCTCCCACTCCAGCTCGGCGCCGGCCAGGAACTCCTCGATCACCTTCCGCGCGTCAGCCATGGTGCGAGCGTACGCGACGGCGGTGCGACTGGGCCGCCGCGATGTAGACGTCCGCCGTCGCGGCCGCCGCGGTGTCCCAGCCGAAGGACTGCGCGTGCCGGGCGGCGGCCTCGCCCATCCGGGGCGCGAGGGCCGGGTCGTCGGCGAAATCACGCAGCACGCGCGCGTAGCGGGCCGGATCGTGTCCTCGTACGAGGAAACCGGTCCGTTCGTCGGCCACCGCCACGGGCAGCCCGCCGACCGCCGCCGCGAGGACCGGGGTGCCGGCCGCCTGGGCCTCTATGGCGACCAGGCCGAAGGACTCGCTGTAGGACGGCATCACGAGCACGGAGGCGGCCCGGAACCAGTCGGCGAGCTGCTCCTGGCCGACGGGCGGGTGGAAGCGGACGACGTCCGCGATGCCGAGCCGGGACGCCAGTTTCTGCAGGCCCTCCGGTTTGGACAGGCCGCTGCCGCTGAGGCCGCCGACGACCGGGACGAGGATGCGCGAGCGCAGGTCGGGGCGCTCGTCGAGCAGGACCGCCACCGCGCGCAGGAGGATGTCCGGGGCCTTGAGGGGCTGGATGCGGCCCGCGAAGAGGGGGATCAGGGCGTCCTGCGGGAGGCCGAGGCGGGCGCGGGCGGCGGCGCGGCCGTCGGCGGGGCGGAAGCGGTCGAGGTTGACGCCCGGGTGCACCACGGCGACCTTCGCGGGATCGGCGGCGTAGTGCCGTACGAGCTCCTCGCGCTCCTCGGCGGTGTTCGCGATGAGACGGTCGGCGGCGGAGACGATCTGGGTCTCGCCGATGACGCGGGCGGCCGGCTCGGGGGTGTCGCCGCTGGCCAGGTTGGCGTTCTTGACCTTGGCCATGGTGTGCATGGCGTGCACCAATGGGGTGCCCCAGCGCTGCGCGGCGAGCCAGCCGACATGGCCGGAGAGCCAGTAGTGGGAGTGGACCAGGTCGTAGTAGCCGGGGCGGTGGCCGGCCCAGGCCTGCATCACGCCGTGGGTGAAGGCGCAGAGCTGGGCGGGCAGGTCCTCCTTGTTGAGGCCCTCGTAGGGGCCCGCGTCGATGTGACGGACCAGGACGCCGGGGGCCATCTCGACCGTCGGCGGGAGTGCGGCCGTCGTCGCGCGCGTGAAGATCTCCACCTCGATGTTGATCGCGGCGAGGCGCTGGGCGAGTTCGACGATGTAGACGTTCATGCCGCCGGCGTCGCCGGTGCCGGGCTGGTGGAGCGGTGAGGTGTGCACGGAGAGCATGGCGACACGGCGCGGGCGGCGGTGCAGCCTGAGCCTTGGGGGCGTGGCCGGAGAGCGGCGCCCGAGCCTGCTGACGTACTGGCTCACGTGGCGGTCCTCCTTGCAGCGGGCATGCCTGTCGGAGGGTGCTCGGCGCCCTCCAAGGGGGTGCAACAGCGGAGGGTCGGGTTCCCATTCCGGGCGCGCCGAATTTTGCCGAGGTATTACCGGTCATCGTTCAACCGTTCGATGCCGGGGCACGTTGTTATGCCCCTGCCTGCGACCTACGGCGGCCGCCTAAGCTCGTGAACATGTCCTCCCGCGCCACCTCCCGCCCCGTGGGCACGGTCACGCGCGGGACCACCAACCCGAACCGGCTGCGGCGCATGGACCGGTGGATCGCCGCCGTCCAGGGGGCCGCCCTGCGCCGTGCCGCGGACCCCGTCGCCGTCGACCTCGGGTACGGCGCCGCGCCCTGGACGGCCGTCGAACTGCTGGTCCGCCTGCGCGCGACCGCGCCCCACGCGCGCGTGGTCGGCGTCGAGATCGAACCGGCGCGGGTCGCGGCCGCGAAGCCGTACGAGCGGGACGGGCTCGTCTTCCGGCACGGCGGGTTCGAGATCCCCGTCCCCCAGCGGCCGTTGCTGATCCGGGCGGCCAACGTGCTGCGGCAGTACGACGAGGCGGAGGTGGCCGCGGTCTGGGAGCGGCTGTGCGGACGGCTCGCGCCCGAGGGGCTGCTGGTCGAGGGGACCTGCGACGAGATCGGGCGGCGGCACGTGTGGGTGGCGCTCGGGCCGGAGGGGGCGCGGACGGTGACGTTCGCGGCGCGGCTGGGGTCCCTGGAGCGGCCGTCGGATCTCGCCGAACGGCTGCCGAAGGCGCTCATCCATCGCAACGTCCCCGGTGAGCCGGTGCACGCGTTCCTGCGGGACTTCGACCGGGCCTGGGCGGCCGCGGCGCCCTACGCCTCGTACGGCGCCCGGCAGCGGTGGATCCGGGCGGTGCGGGATCTCAGGGCGGACTGGCCGGTGACGGACGGGGCCGCGCGGTGGCGGCAGGGGGAAGTGACGGTGGCGTGGGGGGCGTTGGCGCCGCGGGGGTGAGGGGCGTCGGCGCGGCCGATCCGTCCGGTTTCACCCGGAAGGGTGAGCGATGGCGGAACGATCTCCGTGAGTCGTTCGTCACACAGGCGGGGAGATCGTCATCGGGGGCGGGGAGCGGGGGAAGGGACGGGAAGGACGGCGGGCGAGAAGTACCAGCTCTGTCGTTTTGGGGCACAACGTGGCACGATCCCCCGGGCACCGTAAGTTACTGACGGTAAATCAGCTTTGGGGGCAAGGGTATGGGGACGGGCAAGCGCGGTCTGATCGCTGTGGCCGTGAGTGTGATCGGCGCGGTCACCGTGCTGGCGGCGCCGGGCGCGGCGTTCGCGAGCGTCACCGCTCCGACGCCGACACCGACGTCCTCCGCCTCCGCTTCAGCCGACGCCTCGACTCCCGTGACCAACAAGGACATCGAGGCCGTACGCAAGCAGCTGGACGAGCTGTACCACGACGCGGCCGTGGCCACCGACGCCTACAACGCCGCCGAGGAGAAGGCCCGGCGCCAGTCCGCGCAGATCGTCGAACTGGCCAGGAAGATCGTCAAGGGCCAGGAGAAGCTCGACGCGTTGAAGAAGCGCGCGGGCGCCGCGGCCGCCGCCCAGTACCGCACCGGCGGACTGCCCGACGAGGCACAGCTGATGCTCAGCGACAGCCCGCAGCAGTTCCTCGACGGCACCGGGCGGGTGCTCCAGGGGCAGCGCGCCACCAAGGCGCTGATCGCGGAAATGACCTCCACCCAGCAGGACTTGAAGCAGTACGCCGCGGACGCCTCCGCCCAGTGGACGAAGCTGGAGGCGAACCGCAAGGCGAGGGCGGCCGCCCAGAAGCAGATCGAGAAGCAGATCGCGGCGGCCGAGAAGCTCGAGTCCCAGCTGGAGGAGAAGGAGCGGGAGCGGCTCGCCGAGTTGGAGGAACAGGCCGCGTACCAGGCACAGAGCGCCTGGCTGGACTCCGGGATCCTCGACGAGATCAAGAGCAACGCGAGCGCGGCCGGGAAGCTGGCCGTCGAGTACGCCACGGCCCAGATAGGCAAGCCGTACGAATGGGGCGCCGAGGGCCCGGGGTCGTACGACTGCTCGGGGCTGACCTCGCAGGCCTGGGCGAGCGCCGGCTCCCCCATCCCCCGCACCTCGCAGGAGCAGTGGAAGCAGCTCAAGCACGTCGACATCAAGGACATGCGGCCCGGTGACCTGATCATCTACTTCGACGACGCCAGCCATGTCGCGATGTACATCGGCGAGGGCGCGATCGTGCACGCCCCGCGGCCGGGGCGGACGGTGACGATCGCCGGGGCGGGGTCGATGCCGATCCTCGGGGTGGTCCGGCCGGACGCGTGAGCGGCTGGGCGAGATGCGTGAGTGGCTGAACCAGACGCTTGGGCGGCTGAAACCTGTGCGTCGGATGTGATTCAGGGCACGTCCAGGGGCCCGTGAAACCTGTCGTGGACGTGACGTTCGTCATTCCCGCAACACCCGTCACCTGCCCAACTGGGCCGGGAATCAAGGCATATGACGCTGGCGAGGGCTCCGCCGACGTGTCCCTCGCCATTCCTCAACCGCCCCGGCACCCGCTATGGTCCCCGTCGGTGGATCGACATCCCTCGCTCCGCCGTGCCCTCGGGGGGAGGGAAGGAACCCACAACCATGCCCGTACCCATACCGCGGCAGAGAGCGATCCCGGCCGTGGAGAGTGGTCAGGCGCAGGCCGTGCACCAGGGCGGCCCCTCCAAGGAAGAGCCCCCGCGCGAGGAAGCCACGGTCGACACCAACGCCGCCGCCCCGAACCTGACGCTGCTGGTGATCGAGGACGATCCCGGCGGCTCCCCGGTCGTCCCCGAGCTGCTCGACTCGGCCGGCAAGCCGATCCGCGTCCGCACCGCCCGCAACCTCACCGAGGCGGAGCGGCTGCTCACCGACGACGTGCACTGCATCCTGCTCGACCTCGCGCTGCCCGCCCCGGGCGGTGCGGACGACGACGAACTCGCCGTCCTCCGGCACGTCCTGCACCTCGCGCCCCGGCACGCCGTCCTCGCGCTCACCGCGTCCGGCGACGCCGAGCGCGGCGCCGAGGCGGTGCGGGTGGGCGCCCAGGACTACCTCTTCCGGGACGAGCTGGACGCCCGGCTGCTGAGCCGGGCGATCCGGTACGCGGTGGAGCGCAAGCGGTCCGACACGGCGGAGCGGCGGCTCGCGGAGGGCCGGGTGCGGGCGCAGGAGAACCGGCGCCTGGAGCGCGGGCTGCTGCCGACCCCGCTGCTCGAGGGTTCCTCGCTGCGGTTCGCGGCGCGCTACCGGCCGGGGCGCTCGCGCGCGCTGCTCGGCGGTGACTTCTACGACGTCGTACGGACTCCCGACGGCACGGTCCACGCGATGATCGGTGACGTCTGTGGTCATGGCCCTGATGAGGCGGCGCTCGGTGTGGAGCTGCGGATCGCCTGGCGGGCGCTGACCCTGGCGGGGCTGTGCGGGGACGAGCTGCTCGGGACGTTGCAGCAGGTGCTGGAGCACGAGCGGTCCGACGACGAGATCTTCGCGACGCTGTGCACGGTCGACATCGCGCCGGACGGGCGACGGGCGGGGCTGTGCCTCGCCGGGCATCCGGCGCCGGTGGTGTGCCGGCCGGGGCAGCCGGCGGGGTTGCTGCCGCAGGAGAACAACGGGCCGGCGCTGGGGATGCTGTCGGGGGCTCGGTGGCCGCGGATGCAGGTGCCGCTCGGGGCGTCGTGGAGTCTGATGCTCTACACCGACGGGCTGATCGAGGGGCGCGTCGGGGACGGGCGCGAGCGGCTCGGCCAGGACGGGATGGTGTCTCTCGTCCGGCGGCTCCGGGGGGAGGGGCTGGCCGGGGAGGGGTTGCTGCGGGCCGCGGTCAATGAGGTGCGGGAGTTGGCGGGTGGGGAGCTTGCCGACGACGTGGCTGTGCTGCTGCTCGACAGAGACGGATGAGTGTCGTTGCGGGACCTGTCGAGTGCCGAGTACGGGTGCTTCGTGGCTGGTCGCGCAGTTCCCCGCGCCCCTGAGGGCGCTGTCAGCGCCCTCCGTTCCAAGGGCCGTACGGGCCGTCGCTACTCGAACCCCGTCCCCTGCCGCTGCGGCCGCCGCCCGGGAGGGCTCGGATCGCGGGGCGGACGTCGACCATGTAGACGATCGTCGCGATGAGGCCGATGATCGGCAGGAATGACAGGATGTTGAAGATCAGGTTGACCACGAAGGCCAGGCCGAGGATGACCAGCCAGAACGGCTTGGTCTTCTTGTCGGCCGCGCGGTAGGCGTCCTCGCGGCGGATCGCGGCGTCGAACAACGCGAAACCGCTGAACACGATCAGGGCCATGCTCAGCAGCCACATGAAGTTCGTGAACCCTTGCATCAGCACAATGCCCACCACCCGTCTCGGCCTGTCCCTACGCCGTCACCGTACCCGGTCCCGCAGGCCCGATACCCGTACAACGGGCCGGGCACTCGGTAAGTGCCCGGCCCGTGTGCGTCCCGCGGTGCCTTACTTGGCGGGCGGGGTCGTCTTCTTGGCGGTGGTGGTCTTGCGGGGGGTCGCCTTCTTGGCCGTGGTCTTCTTCGCGGCCGGAGCGGCGGGAGCCGCGGCAGCGGGCGCGGCCTCGGCGGGCTTCGCGGCCGGCGCCTCGTCCTTGACCGGGACCGGCTCCGCCTTCGGCTCGACGGCGATGGCCAGTTCCTCGATCTCCTCGGCGGCCTCGCCACGCCAGGTCTTCACGGTCTGCTCGCCGCGCTCGGCGACCTTCTCGTAGGTCTCGCGGGCCTTGACGGCGTACTCGGCGGCGACGCCGACGCCGCGCAGGGCGAAGTCCTGAGCGCTCTCGCCGAACTTCTTGAGGTCGGCGTCGATGGTGGAGCCGAGCTTCTTGAAGTCGCCGTCCAGGGTCGCGATGAACTCGCCGACCTTGGCCTGGATGGTCTCCTGCGTCTCCCTGACCTTGGCGCCGGCCTCCTTGGCGCGCGCCTGGGCCTTCTCCTGGACCGCCTTCGGATCGGTGCCGCGCACCGCTTCGATGCGTGCCGGGGCCTCGGCACGCAGCTGCTCCACCAGACCGGGCACCTTCTTGGCCTCCTGGAGGGCGAGGTCACCGGCGCCGGCGAGGAAGTAGAGCGGGGTCGGGTCCGTGACGGCCTTGCGGATGTCGTCGGTGATGGCCATGGGATGGTCCTCCCGGGTCGCTTTCAGCTGAGGGTTTTGGGTTCCCGCGGGCGTCCTGGGCATGGTCGAGCCGTCCGAGTCGTACTCGGGGGCGGGCTCAGCCTGCCGTCTGCTGCGGGTCGGCGTCGCTGCCGTCGGTCGTGCGGGTACGGCGGTTCCTGGCTGCCGTGCGTTTCGGTTTCGCGTGGGTGCCGACCGCAGCGGGGCCGCCGTCCGGGGCGTCCTCGCCCTGTACGGCACTCCGCGCGTCCTGCGCCTCGGCCGTACCGTCGCCCTGGGCGGGCGGGGCGTCGGCCGGGGCGATCTCGAATCCGTTCTCCTTGCGGAAGGACTCGTAGATCTGGAGCAGCACCTGCTTCTGCCGCTCGTTCAGCGTGGGATCGGCGAGGAGGACCGCACGTGTCTCCACCTCGTCCAGGTCCCGCTCGGCGTCGAGGATGCCGGCCCGCACGTACAGCGTCTCCGCGGAGATCCGCAGGGCCTTGGCGACCTGCTGCAGCACCTCCGCGCTCGGCTTGCGCAGCCCGCGCTCGATCTGGCTCAGATACGGATTCGACACCCCGGCGGCGTCGGCGAGCTGCCTGAGCGAGAGTTGCGCGGTACGCCGCTGCTCACGCAGGTACTCACCGAGATTGCCGACGTTGAGCGATGCCATGCCCCTACTGTGCCCCACCCCCGCTAACTATTGCAAGCACCTGCTTGCAATAGTGCGCCACACCACTCCGCCACCGCTCACTCAGCACGAAGGCCGCGTCCAGAGGGTGAGGTCGCTGCTGGTGGCGACTGTGAGGGTCCGGCCGGTGGGCGAGAATCCGGCTGCGCGGAGTTCGGAGTGGTCGGAGTGGAAGACGTGCCACCACGTGCCTCCCGCCGGGCCGTTGTGGGAACCGCCGTCCGCGGAGAGGATGACGCGGTCGTGGGGCCAGTCGGGGCTGACGACGTCCAGGGTCCAGCCGTCCGGTGTGGTGCTGTGCAGGCCTCCGCCGAAGAGCCCGGCGATCCGCACGGGGACGCCGGCGATCGGGCCGAGCCCGGGGCAGGTGAGGTCCGGGTGGGCGTCGGGAGTGCTCGTGTCGAGGTCGGGATCCCTGTCGCGGGCGATCTTCTCTCCAGTGACCGCGTCGAAGAGTCCGTGGCCGTCGCTGGACACGACCATCACGAGGTCGTGCCCGCTGTCGGGGTGGACGGCGAATCCGATGCCGAGGAGGCCCCCGATGGGAGTCGTGTGGTCCAGCACCGGCCGCCACGGCTCGGGAGCCGGCGTAACGGTGGCGGCGAGGTAGCGCTCGCGCAGCTGCTGCTGGTACGTCGTGATCAACTCGTCTCCCCGGTGCGATCCGCGTCGAGGGTCTCCCACGCAACGGCCCACGTCGACTCGAATTCCTCCCGGGCTCTCGTAGCCGTGTCGGAAACTCGGAAACTCGGTTGATCCGGACTGCTTCCGCGCTTCGAATGGGACCGGCTGGAGGGGAGGGCCTGCGGAAGATGACCATGCATGACGACCAGGTGGATGTCACCACCGACATGGTCGCGACCTTGATCCGGGAACAGTTCCCCCGGTGGAGCGGCGAGGCGATCCGACCCGTGCCGTCGACCGGGACGGTCAACGCCATCTTCCGTATCGGGGACGGTCTTTCCGCGCGTTTCCCGCTGCGTCCGGTCGACGCCGGCGAGGCGTTGATGGTGCTGGAGAAGGAAGCGCGGGCGAGCGCCGAGCTGGCCCGGGTGTCCCGGTTCCCCGTCCCGGAACCCGTCGCCCTCGGACGGCCCGGCGCGGGTTACCCCATGCCGTGGTCGGTCCAGACATGGCTGCCGGGCACGATCGCCTCCGACGCCGACCCGAGCGGGTCGGACGCCTTCGCCGAGGACCTCGCGGCCTTCATCGCGGCCCTGCGGGAGGCCGGGACGCGGGGGCGGCGGTTCGACGGCGACAACCGTGGCGGTGTCCTCGCCCACCACGACGACTGGATGTCGAAGTGCTTCGAGGAGAGCGAGGGGCTGAGCGAGGGGCTGCTCGACGTGCCCCGGCTGCGCCGACTATGGGCCCGCTTCCGGGAGTTGCCCCGCACCAGCGCCGACGTGATGAGCCACGGCGACCTGATCCCCGGCAACGTCCTGGTCGCCGGAGACCGCCTCAGCGGCGTCCTCGACACCGGCGGCTACGGCCCGGCCGACCCCGCGCTGGACCTCGTCAGCGCCTGGCACCTTCTGCAGCCGGGCCCCCGCGAGGTGCTCCGGCGCACCCTGGCCTGCGACGACCTGGAGTGGGAGCGCGGCAAGGCGTGGGCGTTCGAACAGGCGATGGGTGTCGTCTGGTACTACGCCGAGAGCAACCCGCCGATGAGCAGAATGGGCCACCGCACACTCGACCGCATCCTGGAGTCGACGGAGTGACCGTTGGTGCGGGTGGGACAGGTCAGGCGTCGGGGTCGACTTCGGGGTGGGTGAACCGCACGGGCCTGCCCAGCGAACGGGCGTAGGCGATCTCGGCCCGGGTGCTGTCTCCGATGTAGTCGCCGACCACGAGCACCTCGTCGGCGAGCCGGATCTTCGCCCGGTGCAGTTCACCGAGCCGAACCTTCAACGCCCCGGCCTCGGCCTCGGCACGATCGGACCACAGCGCGTGCGGCGACTTCATGTCCCAGGCCGGCTTCACGACGATCTTCCCGGCCATGGTCTCCCGCAGATCGGCCTCCGTCATCTCGGTCATGAAACGGGTGGAGCCGCAGATCACGACGATACGCGGGAGGCTCAGCTCCCTCTTCGCGTCGGCGAGCTGCTCCTCGGGGGTGAGCGGTCGCGGGTAGGACACCGGTTCCTCCTGGTGGTGCGGCCCAAGGGACGCCTGCGCAGACGAGATCGAGGATGCCCCCGAAGAGGTCGATGAGTTTCCGGGGCCGCAGCGGTCGTACCCCTGACGATCCTCCCGACCGGAAGGCCCCGCGATGAGCGTGCTGCACGACACCCTGCGCCGGTATGTCGATGACCGGACGGTCCCGGGGGCCGTCGGGCTTGTCGCGCGGGGGCGTGACGTCGACGTGGTGGCCGTGGGGGCGGTGGATGTCGAGGGGAGCGCGCCCATGGAACGGGACTCGATCTTCCGTATCGCGTCGATCACCAAGCCCGTCACCGCGGCGGCCGTTCTGATGCTGGTCGAGGAGGGGCGGATCGCTCTGGACACGCCGGTCGGGGACTGGTTGCCGGAGTTGGCCGAGCCGAGCGTGGTGCGCACACCGGGCGCGGCGGTCGGGGACGTCGTCGCCGCGGACCGTCCGATCACCGTCGAGGACCTGCTCACCTCCCGCACCGGCTGGGGCTTCCCGCAGGACTTCTCGCTGCCCGCGGTACAGGCCCTGTTCGCGGTGCAGAAGGACGGCCGCGCCCTCCAGGACTGGCCCGATGCGGACACCTGGCTCGGCCTCCTCGCGCGCGTGCCGATGCTGCACCAGCCGGGAGAAGCCTGGCTCTACGGCACCTCCTCCGACCTCCAGGGCATCCTGGTCGCCCGGGTGTCGGGCCGTACGCTCCCCGAATTCCTCGCCGAACGGATCTTCGAACCGCTGGGCATGCGCGACACCGGCTTCGCGGTCCCCGAGGCGCAACGGCACCGCTTCACCTCCTTCTACACCCCCGCCCCGGACGGCACCCCGACCCTCGCGGACCCCCCGGACGGCGACTGGACCCGCGTCCCGCGCTTCCACTCGGGCGGCGGCGGCCTCGTCTCCACGGCCGACGACTACCTGGCCTTCGCCCGCATGCTGCTCAACGGCGGCGAAGGCGACGGCGGCCGCCGGCTCCTGACCCCCAACTCGGTCGCCCGGATGACCACCGACCACCTCACAGCCGCCCAGCGCGCCGCCGTCCCCCTTTTCCTGGAGGGCCAGGGCTGGGGTTACGGCGGTCAGGTCGACGTCAGCCGGGCCGACCCGTGGAACGTCCCCGGCCGCTACGGCTGGGTCGGCGGCACGGGTACGACCGCACACCTCGTCCCCGCCACCGGAACCGTCACGATCCTGCTGACGCAGGTCGGAATGGTGAGCCCGACGCCGACCCCGCTGATGCGGGACTTCTGGCGAAGCACGGCGGCCGGCTGAGGCCGAGCGCGATCGCAGGGCAGCGGGCCCGTCGGTGGGTGGTGCTCGGGAGAACCTCGCTGTGGCTGCTGCCGCTGATCTTCGGCGGGATCGGGGTGCTGGTCGGGGTACCGGAAACGCACGGGTGACACGGCGACGCGCCTCCTGGAACTCCGGGTTGTCCCACCCCACTTCAAGCCCGCACCCCCCGCACCTCCCGATGAACCGCCCACGCATCCGCGACCGGCCCCAGATGGCCGAGCTTGTCGGGGTTGATCACCGAGTGGAGGGTCTGGATACGGCCGTCCCGCACATCGAGGGTCATGGTGTGCAGGACCCTGCCCTCGCGGTCGCGGAAGATCGCGCCCGGCACGCCGTTGAGGTCGTGCGGCGCGAAGGTGACCTCCGCCCGGGCCATCCGCGGGTACACGGACGCCAGCAGCCGGGCCACGTTCTCCGCGCCCACGACCGCCCTCGCCAGCTGCGGCGCCTTGCCGCCCCCGTCGCCGACCATCGACACGTCCGCGGCGAGCAGGTCCGTGAGCCCTACGACATCCCCCTCGCGCAGGGCGTCGAAGAACCGGGTCGCCAGCTCCTCCCGCTCCCGACGGTCCGCCTCGAAACGGGGCCGGCCCTCGTGCATATGGCGCCGGGCCCGTACCGCCAGCTGCCGGCACGCCGACTCCGAGCGCCCCACCGCCGCCGCGACCTCGGAGAAGCCGAAGTCGAACACCTCCCGCAGCACGAACACGGCCCGCTCCAGCGGACTGAGCCGCTCCAGCAGCAACAGCGCGGCCACCGACACCGAGTCGGCCAGCTCCGCCGAGCGCGCCGGGTCCTCGTAGGGGTCGTCGAGCAGGGGTTCCGGGAACCACGGTCCGACGTACTCCTCCCGCCGCACCCGCGCCGAGCGCAGTACGTCGATGGCGAGCCGGGTGATCGTCGTCGAGAGGTACGCCTTGACCGACCGGGGCTCGGTCGCGGCGGCCTCGTAGCGCAGCCAGGTCTCCTGGACGGCGTCCTCGGCCTCGCTCACACTGCCGAGGATCCGGTACGCGATCGAGAACAGCAGCGGCCGCAGCGCCTGGAACGCCTCGGCCCTGCCCGCCCGGACCGCCTCCGGCGCCCCGGCACTCGCCGACTCCGAAAAGCCCGTCGCCTCGGGAAAGCCCGTCGCCTCGGGAAAGCCCGTCAGCTCGGGAAAGCCCGTCAGCTCGGGAAGGCCCGTTGGCTCGGGAAGGCCCGTCAGCTCCGAAAAGCCCGTTGGCTCGGGAGAGCCTTCCGGCTCCGGCGCACCCGTCGGCTCCCCGCAGCCCGCCGCCCCCGAAAGCCCCGCACCCGCCGCCCCCGAAAGCCCCGCACCCGCCGCTCCCGGCACCCCGCGCCCCGCACTCATGCCCACCCCTCCTCGAAGCCCTGACCCCAACGACCCACCACTCAGCCCCCGAACGGCGCGATCCCGAAGCGCCCCCAGGCGATAACCGCCGCGAGGACCAGATACACCAGGTTCAACACGACGAACCCCCGCTCCCCCCGCCGCCCATGCGTGATCATCGCCCCGACCATCAGCAGCACCCAGCACACCGCCGTCACCGGCACCAGCACCGGCGCGACCCCGACGGCGGCCGGCAGCACCAGCCCCACCGCGGCCAGCAACTCCACCGCACCGAGGCTCCTGACGAACGCGGCGCCGTTGTCACCGGTCCACCCGCCCCCGGGCGCCGCGGCCAGCTTCGCCACCGGCACGAAGGTCTTGCTGATCCCGCCGGTCAGGGCCACCGTGGCCAGCAGTCCGGCGGCGATCCACAGGGTGAGGTTCATCGTCCGCTCCTTGCTCGGGGATCGTCTGCATCCCCTGTGACGAGACAGCGGCGCCGACTGTGACATCACCCGCGCGGCCTGCGTGCCACGAACACGAACTCCCGTCCCGGCCGGTCCGGAGCATCCCGTACGTCGTCCACCGCATACCCCTGCGCGACCAGTTCGGCCTCGACCTCGTCCCGCTCGCGGAAACGCAGCGTCGAGTCCGAGGTGAGGGTCCGCCCGTCCGCGGCGAACACATACGTCCAGCGGAAGGTCACCAACGGGCCCTCCACATCGGTCACTTGGACCCAGGTCTCGACCGTGCCTACGCCGGGGAGGTCCGTCACGGCGTACGACTGCTCCCGGGTCCACTCCTCCCAGGCCCGCCGCGCCGGGTCCCGCGTCTCGAACACCAGCCGCCCGCCGGGCCGTAGCGCCGCGTACGCGCCCCGCAGGGTCCGCCGCCAGGACTGCGGTTCTACGATCTGCTGCGCGACGTTGGCCGTCATGGTCGCCAAGTCGGCGGTCAGCGGGGGGAGTTGGGTCGCGTCGCCGTGGATCCAGCGCACCCGCTCACCGCCCGGTTTCCCCCGGGCCACGTCGAGGGAGGCGCCGGCGGGATCGACCCCGACGACCTCGACCCCGCGCCCGGCCAGCGACAGCGCGAACACGCCCGTACCGCACCCGATGTCGAGAACCCGGCGCGCCCCGAACTCCCCCACCATGCGGAGATACGCGTCGAGGTCGGAGCGGTCGGGTTCGAGGGCGTCGTAGATCGCGGCGAGCCGGGGGTGTCCGAAGCACTCGTCAGCCATGCGGGCGACGGTAACCGCCAACGCGCCCCTCGGTCACCCGGGTTCAGCCCTCGAAGCCGCCCTCCGCGAGGAGTTGGTCGATCTTCGCCCGGTGTGCCGCCTCCCACTCGTCGAGCGTCTCGGCCGCCTCCTTCGCCAACTTGGCCCGGGCATCGGCGAGTACGTCCTCGCGCCGGGCGGCGGGGACCGCCACGACCCCCTCCTCGTCGGCGACCACGACGTCACCCGCCTCGACCCGCACACCCCCGCAGCGCACCCGCCCGCCCAGCGGCGCAACGGCCTTCTTGGTGCCGGGGATCGGGACGACGCCCCGCCCGAACACCGGGAAGCCGCTCTCCCGCACCTCGGCGAGATCGCGGATCACCCCGTCCACGACGAACCCGGCGATCCCCCGCCGCTGCGCGACCGCGCACACGTTGCCGCCGGCCAGCGCGTAGTCGAGGTCGCCGGACTCCACGACGATCACCGAGTCGGCCTGCGCCCGGTGGATCGCCGCGTGCAGCATGAGGTTGTCGCCGGGGGCGCACCGTACGGTGAAGGCGGGCCCGGCGATCCTCGGCACCGGCCCCCACAGCGGCCGGATCCCGATGTCCATGACGCGTTCGCGGCCGAGCAGATCGGCCAGGGTGGTCGTCGGGACGTCCAGAAACTCAGTGGTCTCGATCATGTCCAGGACGCTACCGTGCGTGCCATGACTGCCGGGTCGGCCCTGTGCCGCGCACGAGTTGGATGCCCGGCCTCTGAGTGAGGCCGTGGCGGGCGCGAGGCCCGCCGTTCTCTCCGTACCGCGATCCCACGACCAGCGACGGAGAGAAGAGAGAGACCCACAGCGTGCCCAACCCCTTCAACCAGCAGATCATCGACGAGTTCCGGGCGAACGCCGGCCGGGTCGGCGGGCCCTTCGAGGGCGGCCGTCTGATCCTGCTGACCACCATCGGCGCCCGCACCGGCACCCCGCACACCACCCCCGTCGGCTACCTCCCCGACGGCGGCAATCGCATCCTCGTGATCGCCTCGGCGGGCGGCTCGCCCCGCCACCCCGACTGGTACCGCAACCTGCTCGCACACCCCCAAGTCACCGTGGAGAGCGGGGTGTTCACCTACGAGGCGGCGGCGGTCGTCCTGACGGGAGCGGAGCGGGACGCGGCCTTCGCCCGGGCCGTCGAGGCGGACCGGGGCTGGGCGGCGTACCAGGAGAAGACGGACCGGACCATCCCGGTGGTCGCCCTGCACGAGATCGCGCGCCCCGGCCCGCCGCGCATCAACGCGTCGTCGGCGGGGGCAGCGGTGAAGGCGGTCCATGACGCGTTCCGCCGCGAACTGGCCCTGATCCGCCGGGAGTTCGAGGCCGGGTCCGGCACCTTGGGCGCACAACTCCGCGTCAACTGCCTCACGTTCTGCCAGGGCCTGCACAACCACCACACCGGTGAGGACATGGCCCTGTTCCCGTTCGTGGCCGACCGCCACCCCGAGGCGGGAGCGGCCCTCACCCGACTGCGCGCCGAGCACGAGCGGATCGCGGTGCTGGTGGAGGAGTTGAGGACGACGCTCGGGGCGGCGACGGATTCGGCATCGATCCGCGCGGACGTGGAGCGGCTGACGACCAAGCTGGAGGCTCATCTGACCTACGAGGAGGAGCAGTTGATCCCGCTGCTGGACGGCTGATCCACTGGGGCGGGCGGCCCGCGCCGGCACGGCAACGGCCGCCCGAGGCAGGTGGCCGCGCCGGCACGGCAACGGCCTGCTCGAACCAGGCGGCCCGAGTCAGAACGGCAACGCCCGCCCGAGGTAGGCGACCCGCGCTAGAACGGCAACGGCCACCCGAGGCAGGCGACCCGCTAGAACGGCAACGGCCGCCCGTGCACCACCTCCAGGCGGGACACCGCCCGGGTGAGCACCACGTACAGCCGGTGCAGCCCCCGCTCCTCCGCCGCCACGATCGCCGCGGGCTCGACGGCCACGACCTGGTCGTACTCAAGTCCCTTGACCAGCCCGGCCGGTACGACGCTCACCCGCGCCCCGAGCTCGTCCGGCCCGGCCGCCGGGATCCCCGCAGCGTCAAGCGCCTTCCGCATCCGCTCCGCATCGGCGTCGGCGGTGACGACCCCCACGGATCCCTCCCGCCCGAGCGCGTCCCGTACGGCGGCCACGACGGAGTCGGTCAGCTCGCCCGAGGTCCGGGTGACCCTCAACTCCCCGTCCGCGCGCAGCGATCGCCCGGCCGGCACCTCCGCGTCGAGCCGCTCCAGCAGCCGGTTGGCCAGCTCCACGACCGCCTGCGGCACCCGGAACCCCACGGTCAGCGGAACGACGGCCGCGTCGGGTTTGCCGAGGTGACGCAGGACGGTGGGCCAGTCCCGGGCCGCCCACGGAGTGGTCCCCTGCGCGAGGTCGCCCAGGACGGTGAGCGACCCGAACCGCGCCCGGCGCGCGATCGCCCGGCACTCCATCGGCGACAGGTCCTGCGCCTCGTCGACGACGAGATGGCCGTACCCCTCGGGGTGCTCGATCAGCCCGGCGACCTCGTCGAGCAGCACGAGGTCGGCGGCGGACCAGCGCGCCGACTTCCAGGACCGGGCCGGTCGGTCCCACAACAGGTGCCGCTGCTCAGCCCTTTCGAGAATCCCGTCCGCAGCCGCCGCCAACACATCGCCCCGGCTGAGGAGTTCATGCACGACCTCCTCGGGCCGCACCTTGGGCCATACGACGTCCAGGTACTCCCTGACCGCCCGGGACCGCTCGATCCGCTGCGCCCAGGAACGCGGCTGGGGCCCGGCCCGCCGCTCGGCCCGGAGCTGCACGGCCCGCACCACCCGCCCCCGCACCCGCTCCCGCCCGATGCCGTAGGGAGGTTCCTCGGCCCGCACGTCGTCGACGATGCGCCGGAGTTCACCGTCCGGCACCCGCCACCGGTACGAACCGTCGTCGATCTCAAGGGAGTTGACGGCACCGGTCGACACCCGCGCGAAGAGCGCCCGCCGCAGCACCTCGGCCATCCGGACGTCGTGTTTGACGACGGCGGTGCGGTGACCGTCGGTTCCGGTCACGGCGTGCCGGGCGATCTCCTCCTGGAGCGTGGCCTGCCGGACCCCGGTCTCGCCGAGGGCGGGCAGCACCTGGGAGATGTAGGAGAGGAAGGTCCGGTTGGGCCCGAGGATGAGCAGTCCGCCGCGGCGGATGCGCTGCGGGTGGGTGTAGAGGAGGTAGGCGGCCCGGTGCAGCCCGACGGCGGTCTTCCCGGTGCCCGGAGCGCCCTGGACGCACACGGAGTCGGCGAGGTCTCCCCGTACGAGATCGTCCTGCTCGGGCTGGATGGTCGCGGCGATGTCACGCATGGGGCCGACGCGGGGGCGCTCGATCTCGCGGGTGACGAAGTCACTGAGGGCGGGCGGGCCGGAGGGGGAGTCGGGGTGGTCGGCGTTGGAGCCGGTGAGGTGCTCGTCCTCCAGGCCGGTGAGGTCGTCGGAGTCGCCCTTGCTCCCCGGGGCCCAGCCGAACCGCCGGCGCACGGCGACGCCGTGGGTGTCACCGGTGCTCGCCTGGTAGAAGGCGCGCGAGACGGGCGCCCGCCAGTCGACGACGAGCGGCGGGGCGGCGGGATCCTCGCTGACCCGCAGCCGCCCGAGGTGGTAGGCCTGCCCGGCATGCTCCCCCCGCGCGAAGTCGAGCCGCCCGAAGAACAACGGCCCCTCGGGCAACTCCCGCATCTCCTTGGCCCGACTGCGCAACCGATACCCGAGGACTTCGGCATCGGCCCCGGACGCGGACACGTCCTCCCCGACGACGACCTGCTCCTGGGCCCCGTCGACCATGGCGGCGAGGGCGTCACGACAGCGCTCGTGGTGGGCCCGCTCAAGCCGGAGTTCACGCAGAAGGGATGGCTCGCTGGAGGTCATTCCCCCGAGCGTACGCCAAATTTCGTAACCGAGTTAAATTATTTACCGAGCCTCAAACCGGGGAAAGCCCGCTCCAGCGCCCCGAACGCCCGCTCAGCAGCGGCAACGGCGTCCTCCCGCACGTCCGCCACCCCCTCCCCACCCGCGACCCGCCGCCAGTTCTCCATGGCGAGCACCCGCTGCACGGCAACGATCTGCGCGGCGGCGACCCGCCCGTCCACCCCACCCCCGAGCACCTCGGCGAGCGCGTCCTCGGCCCGCTGCTGGTAGGTGTACACGCGGGCGAGAAGCGCCGGAGTCCCGTACAGCAACCGGTGAAAGGCCAGCACCTGCCGATGATCACTGAGCCCGGTGACGGGATCCCCCACCTCCAGCCCCCGCAAAAAATGCTCCCGCAACGCCGCAACAGGCTCGGCCACCCCCGCCACAACCCGCGCGGCCTCGTCCTCGTGATCGGCAATCCGGTACAACACGAGATCTTCCTTGGCCGGAAAGTACCGAAAGAGCGTCGGCTTGGAGATCTCAGCAGCGGCAGCAACCTCGGCAACGGACACCGCATCGAACCCCTTCTCCAGGAAGAGCCCGATGGCAACCTCGGAGACCCGCTCATACATCCGCCGCTTCTTACGCTCCCGCAGGCCTGGTTCGGTCATGCGGTGAGCCTACGAGAAGCCGCCTAGTGCAGGGCGAGCATGAGGAATGGATTCACCTGGGCCGTCCTGGGCTCCGGCAGGCCGAGCGTTCCCAACGCCCTCGTGAGGGTGTTCCCGTACTCGGCGATCGCCCGGCTGACGTTGGGAGCGTGCCGGCCGGTCTCGGCCATCAGGCGGTGCAGGTCGACGTACGCGGAACGCACGAGCTCCAGCCTGCGGTACAGCTCCAACTCCTCGTACACGTTCGTGCAGGCCTCGTCGCCCATGCCGCGCACCCAGCGGGCGAGCATGCGGCGCCGCATCTCCGGCTGGGTGGGGGTGAGGTACATGTGCCGGGCCAGGTCGTAGAGGGGGTCGCCGACGAGCGCCATGTCCCAGTCGATGATGGTCAGGGCCAGCTCGTCGTCGCGGCGCACGAGGTTCCACGGGTTCAGCGATCCGTGCAGCAGCGCGGGACGCCTGGGGGTCACCAGGTATCCGGAGAGCACTTCCCCGAGCCGGTCCGCGTCGGGCAGGCCGAGGATACGGGCGAGGGCCTTGGTCTCCTTCGGCAGATTGCGGACCGTGCGCACGAGCTGGTCCCTCAGCCACGGGTAGAAGTCCGCCCTGCCCTCGGTCGGGTCGATGCCGGTCCAGTCCACCTGGTTCAGGGCCACCAGCTGGTCGACCAGCGCGTCGGCCTCGTACGGCAGGAGACCGTGCACCGGGTGCCGCGGCGGGGACATGTCGCGCGGCCCCTCATAGGTGTGGATGGTGAAGGGACGCCGCCCCCTGCTCTCACCCAGCGCCAGCACGCGCGGCACCGCCACCGGCACCCGCGACTCCTCGATGGCCCGCAGGACGGCGTGCTCGCTGAGGTAGCTGAACTCGGGGCGCTGAACTCCGGGGAGCTTGCGCCGCACCACGACGGGGAAGCCGGTGCCCGGCACGTGGACGACCGTGTTGACGTGCGTGGAGCCCCTGAACACCCGGTCCCTCGAAGCGAACTGCTCCTGCACGAGAGCCAGCCGTACGGGCCCGCGGCGGAACGAGGGGTGCTCGGCAACCCGGCGGTCCTGCCGCCATGCGGACATCTTGACGGTGTGGATCAGACCCGCACGCCGACGCGGTCCCGGTCCGGCGCCCGACCAGCCGAGCAGTATCCGCTCGATGCCGTCCTCGTCCGGTACGCGTTCCAGCCGCAAGGGACGCATGGCCGATCTCAGGGCCCGGTGGACGGATGCCTTGGCCCCGTCCAACTGCTCCTGGTCGAAGCGCCCCTTCAGCACCTGCACGGCCCGCATGACGTCGGGATAGACGGACTGCGCGCGCTCGAAGTCCGTGTAGCGGCGCAGGTCCTCCCTGAAACCGTTGACGGCCGCGGGGTTCTCCAGGGACATGGCATCGGTCCACTCGGCCACCACTCCGGCCCGCTGCCAGGACGGGTACTCCATGCGGATCAGGTGGATGGCGAGGTCGTGCAACGGGTCCCCGTACGTCGCCAACTCCCAGTCGACACAGGTGAGGGGGGCGTGCTTGCTGCTGAACGACACAATCACGTTGCCGCGGTGCAGATCGGCGTGGAGCAGGGCGAACGGCCGCGAGATCATGGCCCCCACCTCCTCGGCGAACCGATCGAGGGCGTCCTCGGGCACGCCGAGTTCCGTGAACAGCTCGCCGAAGACCGGCCAGTTGCGCTTGCGGACCTGATCGTTCACCGCGTGCGCCTGAGCCCTGAGGTAGCCGCGGCTGTCCCCGTCCACGGTGGGCCACAGGGCCGGCAGGGGCGGCAGCGCCTCCGCGCGCACATGGCTCTGCTGGGCGAAGAGCCTGGCCAGCCCCCGCACGAGCAGCCTGTTCAGGGGCCTGCCCGCCGGACACAGACGGGCCAGGGACACGCCCTTGATGTAGCCGTGGATCGCGAAGTCCCCGTCCGCGTACAGGCATTGCGGCACATTGGGCAGCCGGCCCGCGAGCGAGCGGAGGATCTCCGACTCGCACTCCCAGGTGCGGACCACCACGGGAAGCGCGTCCGGGTTGCGCCATCGCACGATCACGGGAGTATCAGGTTTCTGACCGAACCGTGCGGCCAACTCCGCGGGCAGAGGGCGGATGTAGTTCCGGTTGTGATGTCCGTCGATCGGATCACGGGTCTTCTTGGCGGCCTCCGCGAATGCGCGGACGGCATCGACTTCTTTGAGGGTGAGACGTTCCTCAAGGCCAGGGCGAGGAACGGGTATTGCGCCCACGAGCTGCTCCGGATTGCTTGAGCCGTGAATGAGCCGAGTTGGAACCGAACCATAGTCCACACTCGGCCCTTTGGGCACGACAACATAAAAGGTCGCGGGCCTCGCAGAGGACGCATCAGCCTCAGACAAGAAGCAACGTTTCAGCTTGAGAAAACGTCACGTTCGATCGAGTTCGGTCAGCCCGGTTTTTGGCATCCGGTGCCACCGCACCAACGCCCCCATGATCTCCGCATGACCCGGCACCCGCTTCATCCCGAGCACCCCGGCCGCGTTCCCCAGCACCTTCTGCAACTTCAGTGCGGCCAGGGGAAGTCCGCGCCAGTTGAACGACGTGCCGTCACCCGGCAGCAGCGACTCCGCCACGCGGATGATGTCCGTCGGAACGGACTGCGCTTTCTTGAAGGCGAGGATGCGCGGGAGGTCGCGTTCCCAACCGAATGAACTGCCGGACCGGACCCCCTCGACCACCTCGCGCCATGCCCGGGTCACCTGATCCCTCTGACCGGCGGGGTATTTCATCAGGTGAATATGGGTGGCCAAGTCGTACAGCGGATCACCCAGCATCGCCAATTCCCAGTCGATGGCCCAGAGTTGGCCGACAGGATCGACGATCATGTTCTGGCGGTGAAGGTCGCCGTGGAGAAGGCAGAAAGGGCGTTCTGTCAGCCCCGACACGTTGTCCCGAAGCCGGGAGAACGATTCTCCCTTCACTCCCAGTTCGTCGAAGAGAACACCGAACCGCGGGCGGTTCTTCTCGAATACCTGCTCCTCGCAGAAGGCGACCAGGCGGCCGAGAAATCCGTTGCTGTCACCGTCGTCGGCACGGTCCCGGCTCTCGCAGCGCCGGTTCACCGTCAGCATCTGCGGGGTGATCCGCACCATCTCCTGGAACAGGCCGACGATCTGGACGAGGAACGACTCGGGGACCCGTCCGTTCCGCCACGGGTACCGCCCGACCGTCCGCCCTTCGATGAAGCTCTGGAGCTTCATGCCCTCGACGTCAAGGACCGTCGGGATGCGGGTGATACGGCCTTGGAGAGCGCGTAGGAGTTCTTCCTCGGAGTGGAAGCACCGGCGGTCGAACCACAGGATCTGCGCGCGGGGTTCACGGACCTTGACGGTTCGGGTGCCGCCCGGCAGGCGCAGTACGTAGGTCTCGTGGTGGTACCCCTTGAGCGGGCCCTCGACCACACCGTCGCCGCCGACCAGTTCGTCGGCACGGCGTTTGGCTTCGGAGACCGCTTGGGGGGTAGTCATTCGCTGGGTTCTGCCCGTTCAGGTGGAGCCGCAGGTGTAAGGGATGGGGCACATTACTCCTCCTGAGCCGTGCTCAGACGGAGAACTCATCCATTGGACACGTCGATCGCCGCCGCGTCACGCATTGGCGGTCTCCGTCGTTGACACGTCGCCACCCTGGGATACCCCGACTCAACTCAGGGTAAGGACAGTCGGGACGGCAAGGAGGCCCATGAGCGACGCGATCGATGACCCGGAAGCCGTATTCAACCTGCTCAGCGATGCCCGAGCGGTGCTCTTCGACTTCGACGGACCTGTCTGTGATCTCTTCGGCGGGGCGTCCACCGAGGACGTGGCGAAGAAGGTCAAGGACAGGGCGCGTTGGATGTGGCGCACGCTCGATCAAGAGGTCGAGAAGTGCGACGACTCGCACGGCATCCTTCGCAAACTACGGACCATGTACGACGAGGCCGACCCGAAGCCTCGCTTTCGGCTCCCGCTGACGCTCGCGGAACGCGTCGTCGCCCGGCAGGAGAGAGACGCGGTCAGGCGGGCGCAACCGACGCCGGACATCGGCGCCGTCGTGGAACTGCTGAACGCGCTTGAGTTACCTCTGGCCATCGTGAGCAACAACGCCGAGCGTGCCATTCGGATGTATCTCAAGAAGAAGAAGCTCCAGGGGCTGTTCACGTCGGTGTGCGGCCGGGATCCGAAGAACGCGGGGCTCATGAAGCCGCACCCGGACTGCGTGAACCGTGCCGTCTCCCGGTTGTCGCTGGACCCCACCGACTGTGTGCTGGTCGGCGACCAGCTCACCGACCTTCAGGCCGCCCAGGAAGCCCGGACGCCGTTCCTCGGCATCACCCCGGACCGGTCCCGGGCGGAGAAGATGGTGGAGTACGGCGCCACGGCCGTGGTCACTTCGTACGAGCCCGTCCTCACAGCCCTCGAACGACTCAGCCGGGAGCGGGAGGCCTCAGCTCAGCCTCTGTCGCCGGCTGCTCGGTGAGCAACTCCCAAGCCGACTCGAACCATTCCCGCATGCCGTCCACGAACGCGCTCCCCGGCGCACTCGGATCATCCGCGTCCTTGACGTGGTGCGTGAGCCCGGCGCCCACGCCCACCACGTCGAGGGCCTGATCTATCTCCGTGCCGTTGTCCAGCACGATGGGACGCCGGTAGATCCGGTAGGGACCGTGTACCGCCTCGGACCCGTTGAGCAGATAGAGCTTGGCATGCGGCATCAGCGGCACGAAGCGGATCCGCACGCTCACCGAGGCGACGAGCCCCTCCGCCTCCAGGTTGCGCAGCACGGACCGTACGGACGCGGTGTGCCGCCGGGAGATGTCCAGGTAGCGGACCTTCAGCAGCCGGTCGTCCTCGGCGTCCCCGGTCCGCCAGTACGGCGGGTCCAGCGACTCCGCCGGCAGCAGCATGCGTACGGCGATGCTGCGGGGGGCGACCTCACCGAGCCGGATGCGTTCCGCCTGGAGCCGGATGTGGGTGTCCAGCGACTCGGACGTCAGGGTGAAGACATCGAGGGTCACCTCGGACCGTTCGAAGGCGTGGTCGATGAGCGGTCGGAGCGTGACCACGCGCCCCTGTTGCCGGCCGCTCGTCTGGGAGTGGACGTTCTGCCCCCTGACGACCCGCGACCCGCTGCCCTGGCGTGAGACGATCCAGCCCTCGCTGGCCAGTTCCCGCAGCACCCGCTGGACGGTGTCCCGGGAGACGCCGAACTCCTCCGCGAGGGCGCGCTGTGACGGCAGAAGCGAACCCACGAGATAGGCGCCGTCGGTCAGCCGCGCCCGCAGCTCGCTCGCCACGCGGTCGAACTCCCTGCCGCCGCCCTCGCCGGTGTTGCCGTCACTCACCAGCCGACCGTACCGCGCGTCTGCGCCAGGCACGCCGGTTTCAGTCAAGTAACCCGCCCAATTTTCCTGCCAGTTAAGGGATCAGCCAGTCAGGGCATCACCACCTTAAGGCAACCAGTCCAATTGGCCTGGAAGTTGATCGCTCGTCAGGAAGTGGTAGTCGGCAGTGGAAACTGGGGGAGTCATGGTCGTTCTGCAACTGCTGTTAGCCGTGCTCGCGCTGAGTGTGGATCAGATGTTCAGCTCACGCTTCGGGGCCCTCGGCGTGGTGTGTCTGTTCCTGCTCGGCGCGGGCATCAAGGCCCGCAACACGGCATGCCTGTCCACAGGAGCCGTGATCTTCGTCCTGCTGATGGTCCAGGCCTAGGCCTGCGTCCGGAGCGCCTCGAGCACGGGTGCCAGGGAGTCGACGATCGCCGTGGCACCCGCGTCCTTCAGGAGCTTCTGCTTGCGCTCGTTGCGCGCGTACCCGAGGAAGGGCACGCCCGCCTCGTTCGCCGCCAGGTAGTCCGACGGGGTGTCGCCGATCATCAGGGCGGCGTGGGGGGCCGAGCCCATCGCGCTCAGGGCCCTGTTGAGGCAGTGGGGGTCGGGCTTGAGGTGGTTGAGGTGTTGGGTGCGGCCGTAGATGTGGGGGGCGAAGCAGGAGGTCAGGCCTCGGCTCGTCAGGTATTCGCGGACCACTCGCGGGGAGTTGTTGGTGGCGATCGCCAGCCGCGAGCCCACCGCCTTCCAGGTGCGGATCAGCGGGTCGGCGAACGGGGTGGGCATCGCGGACTCGGTCGCCCGCAGCTCCTCCTGGGTCAAACGTTCCTCCAGCTCGGCGACCAGGTCACTGCCGGGGCGTCTGCGGTCGACGGCACGCAGCACGACGTGCGGGTCCAGGGACCGGCGCTCGTCCTCGGTCAGCAGGCTGTGCAGACCTCGGCCGGCCAGCCACTCCACCAGTTCGTCCGCCACCCGGTCCGCCGAATGACCGGCGAACAGGCGGCAGATGGGTCCGTCGAAGTCCCAGAGCACGACCCTTGCGCGCGTGATCAGCTCCCGTAGCGCATCGATCTCTTCTGCCACCAGTTCGGTCTGCGTCGTATCAGAAGTCACTAAGAGAGTGTCAGGTCCGTCGTGATGGTTGCCCAGAGGGCGTCGAACCACTTCTGGGATTCCGTGATGAACGCCTCGTCGCGCGGGCCGGCCGCCTTCTCGAAGGAGAAGAGGAGGGATTCGGTGCCCATGACGTCGTACATGTCGAGCATGCCGGTGTCGGTGGGTTCCTCGCGGCGGGCGACCATGTAGTACGCGATCAGCGCTTCCGACTCGTTGAGCAGGTACAGCTTCACCGGGGGGGTGAACGGGAGGGCGCGGAAGGTGACCCTGACGTCGATGCCGTGGGAGGAGCGCAGGGCCTGGAGGTTGTGGCGCAGGACGTGACCCTGGGCGTTGCGCATGTCGAGCCAGCGGCGGTGGACCGGGTCGTCGCCGCTGTCCGTCTCGACCGACACCGGGAAGGCCAGGTTGATCTCCCGGGAGGGCAGCAGGATCCGGACGTCGATGGACTCGGGGCATATCTCGCCCGCGTGGATACGGCGCAGCGGCTCACCCAGGGCGATCATCAGGGTCTCGGCGGTCAGACAGGCCGCGTCGATCCGGACGTGCGGGGCGGCGAAGGCCTCGGTGAGGCGGGGGGCCAGGCCGACCATCGTGGGCTGGGGGCCGCTCGAGGAGACGGGGACCTCCGCGATCCGCGGCGGGCTTCCCTTGCTCACGTTCGTCAGCAAGCCGTCTTCCTGGAGGGCGCGCAGGGCCTGGCGGACCGTTCCCCGCTCCACGCCGAATTCTTCGGCGAGTTCGGCCTGGGTGGGCAGGCGGTCTCCTGCCTTGAGGTCGCCCTCGCGGATGCGGTCCCGCAGGGTGTCGGCGATCTCCTGGGGCGAGAGTCTCCTGCTGCCGTTCACTGCCACGTTCTCCTGGGTCACGACCAAACGTTACAACTCCAATCCATCTATGGGGAGTTGTACGGAAGTTGTTTGTCAACCGATACCAAGCGGGAACAACATGAGTGAGATGGTTACCAACTTTCGGTAGTTGGTAACAGTTCACGTCCGAAGGGGGAACCATCGTGCCTGCGCTCGCCCTCCTCTCCGCCGTCTTCGTCGTCGGCGTCGAGCAGACCCTCCAGTGGAAGTATGGTGCCTCCGGCATAGTCGGGCTCCTGCTGCTCACCGTCGGCCTCAAGGCCAAGAACCCTGCCATCAGTTCGACGGGAGCCGTGGTCCTCGCGCTGCTGGTCGCGGGGCCCGCCCTATGAACCGTGAACGCCCCTGCAAGGAACCGTGGGAGACGTCAGTCCGTGAGCAGCAGCTCCGAACTGATCGTCTCCCACAGTGCGTTGAACCAGAGGTGCGACTGCTCCACGAACGTGGTGTCGCGCAGCCCGGCGCCCTGCTCGAAGGCGAACAGCGTCGACCGGGTGCCCTCCGCGTCGTACATCTCCAGGGGCTGGTGGTCGATCTCCTGCTTGCTGCGCGAGAGCGTGTAGTACGCGAAGAGCGCCTCCGCGCCGTTGAGCAGATAGAGCTTCACGGGCGGGGTGAAGGGCAGGGCGCGGAAGGTTACGTGCACGTCGATGCCGTGCGTGGTGCGCAGTGCCAGCAGGTTGTGCTTCAACACCTGTCCCTGCGCGTTGCGTTGGGCCAGCCAGCGGCGGCGGACCGGGCCGTCGTCGCCGTGGCCCTCGACCGGGACCGGGAACGCCAGGTCGATGTCCCGGCTCGGCAGCAGCACGCGGACGTCGACCTTGGCCGGATTCAGCCGTCCGGCGTGGATCTGGCGCAGCGGCTCGCCGATGGCGAGCGTGAGGGAGATCGAGGTCAGGCACAGGGCGTCTATCTCGACGTGCGGAGCGGCGAACGCCGACGCTATCCGGGGGCCCAGGGTGACCATGGTCGGCTGCGGCAGCCCCGCGGGGCCGGCGGGCGGACGGCCGAGTCCCAGGTCGGGGGCGACGGTCGCCGGGCTGCCCTTGGAGACGTTGGTCAGCAGGTGCTCCGCCTGCAGGACGTACAGCGCCTGTCGTACGACCCCGCGCTCGACCCCGAACTCGTCGGCCAGCCGCGCCTGTGTGGGCATGCGCTGACCTGCCCGCAGCCTGCCGGACCGGATCCGGGCGCGGAGCTCGTCGGCCACCTCGTGAGGGGACGTCTGTGGCCTCTGTGACCTCTTCCGTCCATTGACGGGAGCGTGTTTCGGGTCCACGACCAAACACTACAACTTCCCGCCATCTTATGGCAGTTCCGTGGAGGTGGTTATGAGCCTGTTCCAAGTGGAGATAAGTACAGTGAAGTTGGCTACCAACTTCAACGACCTTGGGACACATGGTCAAACGTTCTCAAGGTTGGTCAACAGGCCCGAAGGAGGACCGCCATGCCGCTCGCCATCGCCCTGGCCGCACTGGTCGTCGGCTTCGAGCAGGTCGTGCAGTGGAAGCTCGGCGCGATCGGCATCATCGCCTTCGTCGCGCTGACCGTGGGGCTCAAGAGCAAGAGCCTCGCCATCAGCGGCATGGGAGCGGTCGTCCTCGTGATGCTGCTCGCCCAGTCCGGCTGATCGGGCTCTCTTCCGGAGGGGAGCCGAGAGCCCGGTCGGTCTGAAGCACAGCCACAACTGAACACCGACAACCGAAGAGCGACACCCGCACAGCCACAACCGAATAGCTCGCTACGGATGCGAAACACAGTCAACCAGGCGCCGAGGAAAGGGAGTTCACCCAGTTCACCCAGGAAGTCTCAGAACATGTCCGGGCACCAAGGACGCCGGGACGGAGACAGCAGGGCGTCGGCCAGTCGGCCGGCGCCCGCTCGCTGTTCGTGCACCCTGCCCAGCGCCGCCAGCCGCGTCACCGACTCGTCGCCGAGCCACAGGGCCGCCAACTCCCGTACGTCCAGGGTGAGATCGGGGCCGCGGGTGGTCGTCGTACACGATCCGCCGGTCGGTGACGCCTCCAGCAGGTACCGGCCGCCGGCGAGGCCGGTCGGGTCCAGCAGCTCCAGCACCAGCGCGCCCTCACCGCCGTAGGAACGCGCCTCAAGGGCCCGCCTGACGTCCAGGATCCGCACCCACAGCCAGTCCGCCTGCGTGGTGATGCGGGCGGCCCGGGGGTCCGGCAGGAGGTCGGGGAGCAGGTCGTCGGGGGCGCGGTCGCCGCTCCTGAGCCGTACGACCCAGTCGATCGAGCAGAGGTAGTGCCACAGGGCGCGTTCGGCGGCCGGGGTCGCGGCGAGCAGGTGCCGTACGGTCGCCGTGTTCAGCGGCTGCTTTGCGTCGCCCCACTTGTCGTCGATCTCGTACGACACCAGGCCCTCCGGCGTGCCGTCGGGCGCGCGGTAGAGGGCCCAGAACGGCTCCGTCCACTTCGGGTCGTAGCGCACGGCACCGGTGTTGACCTGCCACCACATGTCGTCCCGGCTGACCGCGCCCGGCGTGGTGCGGCGCACCCGGTCGTGCACTTCGGGGCCGATCTTGCGTACGACGTCCGCGTCCACGAGGTCGATACGGCCCTGTCCGAGGTCCGGTCCGCGGGGGTCGAGGCCGGTGCGCGGGAGGTCGACCTCCCAGGTGGTGGTGCGGGTGGCGGGGCCGAAGCCGTAGCGGCCGTAGATCCGGTACTCGGCGGCGATCAGCGTGGCCACGACGTCTCCGCGCTCCTTCGCCTCGGCGAGGTCGCGCGTCATCATGCGGGTGAGCAGGCCGCGGCGGCGGTGCGTGGCGGTGACGGTGACGCCGGTGATCGCGTCCGCGGGCACGAGGGCGCCGCCGACCGCCGTGACCTCCTGGGCGAAGGACTTGAACGTCGCCACGCAGCGGTCGCCGTCGAAGGCGCCGGTCCAGCGCCCGTCCCCGAAGGTGGCCCGCCGCGCCTCGATCTCGGCCTCGGCCACGACGGCCGATCGCAGAAACCCGGTGTTCACGGCACGCAGCCACTCGGGCAGCTCGGGCTCGGTGATCGGGCGGACGTCGATGTCGGAGCGCGCGCGGGTCATGGGGCCACGGTAGGCGCGCGGCAACACGGTGTCGCGTCGATTTCCCGGCCCAGGGGCGCGCCCGCCCGGACGAACGGCCCGCCTGCCCGGATGCCCGGCCGCTCTCCGGAGACGGCTCTACGTCAGCAGGTCCTCCACCTGGGCCTCGCCCTCCCGATACCGCCGCGTGATCTCCGCGCCGGCCTCGTCCGCCGTGTGCTGGAGGTGCTGGCGGCGGCTGGAGACCTGTTGTTCGTAGCGGACCAGGCGGCCCATCGCGGTGTCGAGTTCGAGGTCGGTGCGGGCGTCCAGGGCGGAGAGCTCGACCTCGGCGAGCATCTCGGCGGCGAGGAGGCGGTACTCCTCGCTCTGCGGGGTGCCCAGGGTGACATGGCGGGCCGAGGAGCGGTGGCGGGCCGGGGCGTCGGTGAGGATCTCCGGGAGCCGGTCGACCACCGCGCCCGCGCCCGCCGGGGAGCGCCGGACCAGCTCGGCCCGCAGGATGTCGATACGGCCCTGGAGCAGCCGGCGCACATAGCTGAGGTCCGCCTCGTCCCGCTGGGCGTCCCGGCGCAGGGTGCGCAGTTCGGACAGGCTCAGGGCGGCGAGGTCGGGGCGCGCCGGCTCCGTCGGCAGCAGCGGGCTGTCCGTACGTTGCGCCGGCGGTCGCCCGGTGACCGGCCGCCCGGTACTCGGTGTGCTCATGTCCCTCTACCGTCCCCTCGTCCGGTGGGTGGAACACCGGCGTGTGGAAGCATCGTGCCACCCCAAGTGGCCGCTATGTGACCGAGTGCCCCCGAACGGCCCCAGATGGGGGGTTAAGGATCAGAAACAGACCCCCGCAGGACCCGGTCGGACGGACCCCTGCGGACGGGCCCGGCATGATGGTCGTATGCGAGCGGTGGTGCAGAGGGTGGACGGCGCGAGCGTCGTCGTGGACGGCGAGACGGTCGGGGCGATCGACGGCGAGGGCCTGTGCGTCCTGGTCGGGGTGACCCACGAGGACACCAAGGAGAAGGCCGCCCAACTGGCCCGCAAACTCTGGTCGATCCGCATGCTGGCGGACGAGCGCTCGTGCAGCGACGTCGACGCCCCGCTCCTCGTGATCAGCCAGTTCACCCTGTACGGCGACGCCCGCAAGGGGCGCCGGCCCACCTGGAACGCCGCCGCGCCCGGTGACGTGGCCGAGCCCCTCGTGGACGAGGTCGTCGCCCAACTGCGCGCGCTCGGCGCGACCGTGGCCACCGGCCGGTTCGGCGCGCAGATGCGGGTGTCGCTGACCAACGACGGACCGTTCACGGTCCTGCTGGAGATGTGAACGGCCCTTCCGCAGCGGCCTGCAGGAACTCCCGGCAGTCCTCCGCGACCCCGGCCATCCCCAGCTCCTCCGCGATCCGCAGCGCGGTGCGTGCCAGGTCCTGAGCGGGCAGGCGTACGGCGATGTCGGGCGACCGCAGCCGGACGCGGGCCTCGTCCAGGCGCAGGCGGGCCATCTGGGCCGGGGAGTGCTGCGCGAGCCGTACCGCCCGGCGCAGCTGCCCGAGCGCGGTCTCCGGCTCGCCGGCGACCAGCGCGAGCAGGGCGCTGAAGCGGGCGGCGGGGCCGAGCAGGACGGTCGGCCAGCCGGCGAGGACCAGTTCACCGGGGTGCGCGTCCAGGAGGGCGCGCAGGGGTGGGACGTACGGGAGCAACTCGGCGAGTCGGCTGCCGGGTTCGGGGCCGGGAGGGGTGCCGGAGGGTGCGCCGGAGCCCATGCCGTCGGTGTCGTTGGCCTGTTGGTCTGCGTGTTCCGCCAACTCCGCGTACGCCTGGGCGAGTACGGCCGCTGTCGGCAGCGCCCAGCCGCTCGGCGGAAACGCCGTGAAGCCGTGGGTGTCGGCGGCGAACGCCAGGATCTGGTCGGCCGCCTGGTCGTGGCGGCCGGTCTCGCACAGGGCGAGGGCCAGGCCCGCCCGCCACACCGGGAAGTAGTCGCGGCGCCGGACGCCGGACATCAGCGGGGAGCCGAACAGCTCGGCCATGCGGCCCTGTTCGTGGCGGAGCCAGTAGGCCTGGCCGAGGCAGGTCTGGCTGAGGGTGTCGGCGGGCACCGCGAGGTCGGCCTCCATGGCGTCGGCCAACTCCCGTCCCCGGCCGAAGATCCACCCCTCGGCGGCGGCGAACTCGCCCTGCCACAGGTTGATCAGGGCGTCCAGGGTGTGCTGCTGCCAGCGGGCGAGGGTGCTGTGGCGGTGGGCGGCGTGTTCGCGGTGGCGGCGGATGGTGGCGTCGGCGGCGGGCACCCGGCCCATCCTCAACTGGTCGATGGCGAGGGCGACCAGGGCCTCGCCGACGAAGTACATCGAGCGGGAGCGGGTGGCGACGTCCCGTAACTCGGCGGACAGGGCGAGGAGTTCACCGGCGGGGGCGAAGTCGTAGAGCGCCCAGCGGCATTCGGTGAGCACCTCGCAGTGGGTCTCGGGGGTGACGTCGGGCAGCCGCTCCCGTAACTCCCGGAGGATCCCGCGGGCGCGGTCCGCGCCGGTGGCGGGCTCGGCGCCGGGGACCGCGGTGTCGTCGCCTACGCCCATGGACAGCTTCTTGGCGCGGTGGGCGGTGAGCCGCAGCCGTAACTCCACGGCGGGAAGGTCGTCGCGGCCGTGGAGCGCCCTGAGGCTCTCGTCGATCCGGGCGAGGAGGTCGCGGTCCACCTGTCCGGGGTCCGACCAGCGCCGGGCACACCGCACGACGGCGTGGGCCCGCGCGAGTTCGTCCCCCTCGGCGGCCCGGTAGGCCTCCAGATAGAGCCGCCCGGCCTCGTACATGTCCCCGAGCAGATGCCGGGCGTCTCCGCGCCGGACGAGCTGCTCGAACTCGGCGCCGAAGAGGGGGAGTCGGGCGGGATGAGCGCCCCTGCCGACGGATCCGGCACGAGCCGGGCCGACGGAGGTGCGGGGGCGGTGGGTGGCGGCGGGGCTACGGGGACCGGCGGGGACGGAGGCACCGGCGCCGACCGGACCCGAACCGCGGGGACCCGCGAGGGCTGAGCCACCGGCACCCGCCGGGCCGGAACCGCGGGCCCCGCCCACGTCACCCGAGCCGCCGGGTCCGCGCGAACCGCCTTGGCCGGCGGGGCCGCCGGGAACACCTTGGCCGGCGGGGTCGCCGGGAACACCTTGGCCCGCAGGACCGCCGGGAACACCTTGATCGGCAGGGCCACCGGGAACGCCTCGGCCCGCAGGGCCGCCGGGAACACCTCGGCCGCCCTCCCCCTGCCCGGCCCCTCTCCCCCGGCGCCCCCGCCCGGCCCCCGCCCCCGGCTCCCCCCGGTTCCCCAACAGCGCCAGCAGTTCGCCCTCCGCGTGGAGGGCCGTGTCGCATTCGCGGGCCAGGGCCGGGCCGGGCTGGCGGCCGCCGTTCTCCACCCGGCTGAGATAGCTCTTGCTGTAGTTGACGCGGCGGGACAGCTCGCCCAGTGAGAGCCCGGCCGCCTTTCTGCGCAGCCGCAGCGCTTCGGCGAATTCCTGTTCCGGTGTCATGGCACCTCCCCCGGGGCAGCCGACACTCCGTCCGTCGAACACTTGCTCCCCGTGCCCGTCCGGTCGCTGCCCGTTGCCAAATTATGGGTTGTCAACGGCATAAGCGCGCCGCGTTTCCCGGTCGCAGTCACCCTGAACATGCGGAGCGCCCCGCGCGGGGGGCGGGGCGCTCAAGGTGTCGGATGGTTGATTGGTGCGGTTGTCCCGGCGGTACGCGCTTTCTGCGGCGTATTGCCGGGACAACCGCACCAATCACCGATGCCTTACGGCTACCAGGTCGCCGGGTCGCGGGTCGGGACCGCGAATACCGTGCCGTTGGGGGCCGATGCGTAGATGCGCGTGCCTTCCAGGACCGGTGCCGGTAGTGACGCTGTCACCTGGTCCGTGTTGTCGCCCAGGCGTGGCCTTGTCTGGCCCAAGGGGGTGCCCTTGTGGGCGTCCACTGCCAGGAGGCGGCCGTCGGCCGTGCTGACGTAGACGTGCTTGCCGTCGGAGACGGGGGTGGAGCCGCGGCTCACCGAGGTCTCGAAGTTCCACAGGCGCTTGCGCGCGTTCATGTCCACGGCCTCCAGGGAGCCGCCCGCCGCGAGCAGGCAGACCACGTTTCCGTGGACGGAGGCACGGGCGCCGTAGCGGAGCACGGGGAGTTCCACCTGGCGTACCGCCTCGGACCGGGGGTCGTACCGGACGACCGCCTTCGTGGCGCCGGTGGTGTGGTCGGTGGAGAGGAAGTAGACGGAGCCGTCCGAGACGCCGACCGGCTGGAGCGTTCCCTGCAGCTCCGCGTGCCAGCGCACGTCGCCCGTGGCCGGGTCCACGGCGGCGATCCGGGTGCTCGTTCCGGCCCCGATGTTGCTCCACGCGTAGGCCAGCGGGTCCCCGGTGAAGGAGTCGAAGTACGGCGCGCTCTGGTCGGGGATCCGGCCCTGCCACTCGGTCTCGCCCGAGGCACCGTCCACCCCGACGACCTTCCCGCCGGACTCGGTCAGCATCAGCATGCCCCCGACCGGTCGCAGCCCGTTGTACGCGGGCATGTCCCGCTCCCAACGCGCCTTGCCGGTCGCGGGATCGAGCGCCTCCAGACGGCGGCTCCCGTCCGTCATCGGCTGCACGAGCCCGCCCGCGAGGACCGGCGGGCCGCTCCGCGCGGACGCCGGGACGGAGTGCCGCCACAGCAGGCTGCCGTCGGAGGGGTCGAGCGCGAAGATCACGCCCGACTGCGCGCAGAGCAACTTGTCCGAGCCGTACGAGCATTGCGGCATCCCCGGCTTCTCCGACACCGGCTTCGACACCCAACCGCCGGATCCGGAGGCGGAGTCGGTGGGGCTGCTCTCGCCTGTTCCGGGGGTGGAGCCGTCGCCGAACACTTGGATTGAGGCGAACACACCACAGGCGGCCAGGACCAGGGCGCCGGCTGCGAAGAGCGTCCTACGGCCCGGTCGTCGCCGTTCGGGCCGGCCGTCTTTCGGTTCCTCCGGTACGGGCCTCGGCGCACCGCCGTCCCGTTGGGACGGTATGAACGCCTGGGTGTCGTACGACGCCGAGACCGACCGCAGCTCGCGCATCAGCTCGTCCGGGGTCGGCCGGTCCTCGGGCTCCTTCGCGAGACAGCGCACGATGAGCGGACCGAGGTTCGCCGGTACGCCCGTCAGGTCGGGCTCGTCGTGGACGACCTGGTAGGCGACGACGTACGGGCTGTCGGAGTCGAACGGCCCGCGCCCGGTCGCCGCGTGCACCATGACCGACCCGAGGGCGAAGATGTCGGCGGCGGGCCCGACCTCGCGCGGCCGCCGGAACTGCTCCGGCGCCATGAACGGCGGAGTGCCGATCAACTTCCCGGTCTCGGTGCGCAGTTCGCTGTCCTTTGGCCGAGAAATGCCGAAGTCGATGACCTTCGGCCCGTCCTCGGCGAGCAGCACGTTGCTCGGTTTCAGATCCCGGTGCACGACCCCGACCCGGTGGATGTCCCGCAGCGCCTCGGCCAGTCCGGCCATCAGCCGCCGCAACTGGTCCGGTGCCATGGGGCCGTTCCGCTTCACATGGTCGGAGAGGGTCGGGCCGGGGATGAACAGGGTGGCCATCCAGGGCCGTTCGGCCTCCGGATCGGCGTCGACGACGGAGGCGGTGAAGGCTCCGCTGACCCGCCGGGCGGCCGCCACCTCCTGCCGGAAACGGCCCCTGAACTCTGGGTCCTTGGCGTACTGCGCGTGGACGACCTTCACCGCGAGCTTCATCCCGGAGGTGCTCCGGGCGACGTGCACGACACCCATCCCGCCGGACCCGAGGCATGACTCCAGGTGGTAGTGACCGGCGTACTCGGGAAGTTCCGCTTCCGCGCCCGATCCGGTGCTGCCCTGTGGCGCCATGGAACCACCCCCCTGCTGATCGTCCGCGCGCGCGACGCACGGAGCCTAGTCGATGACACGTACGAGACAGAGGCGGCTTGCTAGTCTCCCCGTGCGAGTTACGTACATGTGTTTCATGGCGTGATTTAGGGGAATCAACGGGATCCCATGGGAGCCATGGGGATCAACGGGGGAGGTTCGTCATGTCGATCGACCGTGTCGAAGAGGCCGGAGAGGCCAGAGCGGCCCGAGAGTCCGAGGGCGCTGAGGTCCAGGAGGCCGCCGTCGCCGCGACCATCCAGACGTACCCGGTCGCTCCGGGGGTGCGGCTCAACGTCCGCAGCGGACCGGGCACCAACTACACCATCGTGCGGGTGCTGCCCGAGGGCTCGCGCGTCCCGATCTTCTGCCAGACTCCGGGCACCGCGGTGACCGGGCCCTACGGCACCTCCAGGATCTGGGACAACATCGACGACGGTGAGTACGTCTCCGACGCCTACGTCCTCACCGGCAGCGACGGTTACGTGGCCTCGCGCTGCGCCGTCTGAGCCCCACCGGAGCCCGCGGCCGGCCCGGCGCCATAATCGACGCGTGAGCGACGAAACCGGCAGCCAGGACATCCCCGCGGGCTCCTCGGGCGGTGCGGGCGGTGGCCCCCGCCCCGAGCCCCTGCGCTTCTTCGGCACGACCTGGGTGGACCACTCCGGCGGCTACGCCCTGCGCCGGGCCGCCGTCTGCGTCGGCTCGCTCGCCGCGGCCGCCGCCTCCTGCCTGATCCTGCGGTTCGCCTACGAGGGTCTCCAGATCGCCGACACCGGCAGCTTCGTGACCGTCCTCGTCGTCGTGATGTTCGCGATCTGCAGCGCGCTGGCCTTCCGCACCACGTGGGACGGCTTCGGCGGCCACCCCGACCCCGAGCGCCAGGCCCGCCTCCGCGGCCTCCTGGCCATCGGCTTCGTCGGCTCCCTCCTCGCCTACTTCTTCCGCTCCCTCACAGAGGCCCCCGGCGAGAAACTCCACCGCGAGGAGTACGAGGCGGCCCGCAAGCGACACGACCAGCGCACGTCCCGCCGCACGGGCAACCCGTCGAAGAACGCGAAGGGGAAGCGCCGCAACGGCTGAGAGGGGGGGGGAGGGGTGGGCGTCGGGGCGCCCGGCGGACACCGACCGCGCGGGCCGAACACCTCCCCGGCGAGGCGGTCACCTCTCGCGGCACGCCCCACGAGCACCCTCCTGCGAGGCAAGCGCCGGCGAATGGTAGCGGCCACCGCGAAGCGTCCGACGCCGGGCTGCGCCGTGCAGGGCCGCCCCTTGCCGGGGCGCGCCGGGGCGGCGGGGGCGGCGGGGGCGCCCCAGCGCGTACGCGCGGTCCGCGGGCCGCTCGCGGTAGAACTCGGCGCGGCCGGAGAGACCCACCGTCACCGCCTCCGCCTCCGTCACCGCCTCCGCCTCCGCCACCGTCACCGCCTCCGAGGCCGACCCCGGCGCCCCCTGCCTCACCGCGCCCGCCCAAACCCCCTTCCGCTCTCACCGAAAACTCACCGCCCCCACCCCCCAACCCGGCGACGATGGCCCTATGACGGCTTCCTCGCATGCCTCCCGTGCCCATTCCTTCAATGCCGCCGCAGCTCAGTACGCCGCCAACCGTCCCTCCTATCCGCCCGCCCTGTTCGACGCGGTCGAGGAGCTGGCCGGGCGGTCGTTCGAGGGGGCGCAGGTCGCCGACGTCGGGGCCGGGACCGGTATCGCGACCGCGTTGTTGCGGGCGCGCGGTGCCGAGGTCGTCGCGGTCGAGCCCGGGGACGGCATGGCCGCGCAGTTCCGTCTCGCGCACCCGGACATCCCGATCGTCCGCGGCGACGGCAACGACCTCCCCCTGCTCGCCGACTCCGTCGACTTCCTCACCTACGCCCAGTCCTGGCACTGGACCGACACCGCCCGCGCGGTCCCGGAAGCGCTGCGGGTGCTGCGCCCGGGTGGCGCGCTGGCGCTGTGGTGGAACACCCACGCCCTCGACGTGCCCTGGATCGTCGGCCAGTTGGACCGCATCGGCGAGAGCTTCGCCGACGCCGGTGCCGTCCGGAGCGTGGACCTGAACGGCAACGGCGCCCGCGCCGCCCTCGCCGACCCCTCGGGCCGCCTGGACTTCGCCCACCGCGTGGTCCGCTGGAGCCGCCGCGTCCCCCTCGACACGCACCTCGCCAACATCGCCAGCCACTCGATCTTCCTGGTCGCCGGTGAGGAACGCGCCACGGCCTTCCTCACCGAGGAGCGGCGGCACCTGCGGGAGGTCTTCCCGGACGGGATCGTCGAGGAGACCTACGACGTCGAACTGCTCGTCGCCACCAACGCCTGACCCCGCGCGGCGGCCCACCCCTCCACGGCCGCCGCACACGCGTGGTCCACATGCCTGAGCCCGCCCAGCTCCAGCCGCACCTCCCGGTCCCGCGGCAACGCCTCCAGCGCGTCCAACAGCTTCGGCAGCCGCAGGAACGTGGCATGCCCCAGCACCCGTACGACGATCCCCGCCTCCCCCCGGTCCTCGCTCTCCACGTGCACATGACTGATGTCCCATGCGGTCTTCGCCACGGCCAGCGCCAGCCCCACCAGCACGCCCTCGAAGAGGTTCCCGACGACGACGGCCACCGCCGTCACCGCGAGCACCCCCACCTCGCCCCGATGCCCCCGCCACAGCGCCCGCATCTCCCGCACCGGCACGAGCCTGCACCCGGCGTGCACCAGTAGCGCGGCCAGCGCCGCCACCGGGATCACCCCGAGCAGGCCCGGCAGTACGACGGTGAAGACCAGCAGCCACACCCCGTGCAGCACCCGCGAGGCCTTGGTCCGCGCCCCCGCCTGCACGTTCGCGGCACTGCGCACGATCACGGCCGTCATGGGCAACGCCCCCAGCAGCCCGCACACCGCGTTCCCCGCGCCCTGCGCCATCAGCTCCCGGTCGTACTCCGTCCGCCGTCCCGCGTGCAGCCGGTCTACCGCCGCCGCGCTGAACAGCGACTCCGCCGACGCGATCAACGCGAACGCCACGACCGTCCCGATCACCCCCACTTCCGTCAGCCGTCCGAAGTCCGCCGCCTGCGGCAGCCGTACGGCATCCACCAGCCCCCGCACCTCGACCCGCCGCACCGCCAGGTCGCCCACCCCGGTCACCACCGACGCCAGCGCCACCGCCACCAACGGCGCCGGCACCAGCCGAGCCCCCCGCCGCCACCGAGGCCACAGCAGCAGTACGACCATGGTGGCAGCCCCCACTGACAACGCCACCGGATCCACCAGCCGCGGCAGCGCCACCAGCCCCGCGAGCTTGCCGAGCCCGCTCGCCGGCGCGGCCGCGTCGCCCAGGGCGTAGACCTGTCCGGCGACCAGCACGAGCCCGATCCCGGCGAGCATCCCCTGGACGACCGCCATGGACACGGCCCGGAACCACCGCCCGAGCCGCAGCGCCCCGAGCCCGAGCTGCACCAGCCCGGCCCCGAGCACCAGCACCCCGAGCACCTCGACGCCGTACCGCTGCACGGCCTCGTAGACCAGCACGGTCAGTCCCGCCGCCGGGCCGCTCACCTGGAGGCTGCTGCCGGGCAGCGCGCCGGCGACCAGCCCGCCGACGATCCCGGTGACCAGCCCCAGTTCGGCGGGGACACCGGACGCGATGGCGATGCCCACACACAGGGGCAGCGCGACGAGAAACACGACGAGGGAAGCGAACACATCGGCCTTGCCTACGCGACAGCGCATGAGCGGAGCACCTCCGGTTGCGAACCGAGCGGGAGATGCGTGGGCGTGCCGCACCGGGGGAGTGTGCGGCACTGAAATCCATTGTCGGTAGCGGCAGTTGATCGCGCAGCGGGTTCTCGTGCGCGGACGGGGGAATCGGGAGCGCGCAACCGGACCACCCGCTTCCGATCACGCCACCACGCGCCTGCGCCGTCCCGCGCACCCCGCTTGACGGGTCCCGTCTGCGAGAGCATTATTCATCGCATGATGAATAAAGTGACCGCCCCGCCCGACACCGGGGACACCGGCACCGTGGCCGAGGCCGTCCACGCCCGCGAACTCACCGTCGTCCGCGGCCCCCGCACCGTCCTGCGCGGCCTCGACTTCGACGTCCCCCGCGGCCAGATCACCGGCCTGCTCGGCCCCTCGGGATGCGGCAAGTCCACGCTGATGCGCTCCGTCGTCGGCACCCAGGCCAAGGTCACCGGCACCCTCGACGTCCTCGGCCGCCCCGCCGGCCACCCCACCCTGCGCACCCGCATCGGCTACGTCACCCAAGCCCCCTCCGTCTACGACGACCTGACCGTCCGCCAGAACCTCGACTACTTCGCCGCGATCCTTTCCCCCGGCCGCGCCGCCGCCGACCGCCGCCACGCCGACGTCACCCAGGCCATCACCGACGTCGACCTCACCACCCACGGCGACGCCCTCGCCGGCAACCTCTCCGGCGGCCAGCGCAGCCGCGTCTCCCTCGCCGTCGCACTCCTCGGCACCCCCGAACTCCTCGTCCTCGACGAACCCACCGTCGGCCTCGACCCCGTCCTGCGCCGCGACCTCTGGCAGCTCTTCCACGACATCGCCGCCCGCCGCGGCGCCACCCTCCTCATCTCCTCCCACGTCATGGACGAGGCCGAGCGCTGCCACCGCCTCCTCCTCATGCGCGAGGGCCAGATCCTCGCCGACGACACCCCGGACGCCCTGCGCACCCGCACCCGCTCCGAGACCGTCGAGGAGGCCTTCCTGCACCTGGTCGACCAGGCCGTCGAGGCAAGCCGTACGAAGGAGCACACACGATGACCACCCAGGCCACCACCCCGGCGCTCACGCCCACCCCCACCCGGGCCCTCAGCGCAGCCCGCACCACCGCCACCGCGGCCCGGGTCCTGCGCCAGCTCCGCCACGACCCGCGCACCATCGCGATGCTGATCCTGATCCCCTGCGTGATGCTCTTGCTGCTGCGCTACGTCTTCGACGGCAGCCCGCGCACCTTCGACGGCATCGGCGCCTCCCTCCTCGGGATCTTCCCGCTGATCACGATGTTCCTCGTCACCTCCATCGCCACCCTGCGCGAACGCACCTCCGGCACCCTCGAACGCCTCCTCGCCATGCCGCTGGGCAAAGGCGACCTCATCGCCGGCTACGCCCTCGCCTTCGGCACCCTCGCGATCATCCAGTCCGCCCTCGCCACCGGCCTCGCCGTCTGGTTCCTCGGCCTCGACGTCACCGGCAGCCCCTGGCTCCTGCTGCTGGTCGCCCTCCTCGACGCCCTGCTCGGCACCGCCCTCGGCCTCTTCGTCTCGGCCTTCGCCGCCTCGGAGTTCCAGGCCGTCCAGTTCATGCCGGCCGTGATCTTCCCCCAGCTCCTCCTCTGCGGCCTGTTCACCCCGCGCGCCAACATGCTCCCCGTCCTGGAGGCCATCTCCGACGTCCTGCCGATGTCCTACGCCGTCGACGGCATGAACGAGGTCCTCCGGCACACCGACATGACCGCCACCTTCGTACGGGACGCCCTGATCGTCGCCGGATGCGCCCTGCTGGTGCTCTGCCTCGGCGCGGCGACCCTGCGGCGGAGGACGGCGTAGGAAGCACGGCGGCGTAGGGTGTACGAGGGCATGAGGAGCGTGGCGGGGTGAGGAGCCGTCCCAGCACGTTCCGCCCAGCGGACAGCTGCCCTCCGCCCCTCGACCCGGTGCCAGACTGAGCCGTATGAGTCAGAAAGTCGCAGTCCTCGGCACCGGCAAGATCGGCGAAGCCCTGCTCAGCGGAATGATCCGCGCCGGCTGGGCCCCGGCCGACCTCCTGGTCACCGCCCGCCGCCAGGAGCGGGCCGACGAACTCCGCACTCGCTACGGAGTCACCCCGGTCACCAACCCGGAAGCCGCCAAGACCGCCGACACCCTGATCCTCACGGTCAAACCGCAGGACATGGGCACCCTCCTCGACGAACTCGCCCCGCACGTCCCCGCCGACCGCCTCATCATCAGCGGCGCGGCGGGCATCCCCACCTCCTTCTTCGAGGAGCGCCTCACCAAGGGCACCCCCGTCGTCCGCGTCATGACGAACACCCCCGCCCTCGTCGACGAAGCCATGTCCGTCATCTCCGCCGGCACCCACGCCACCGCCGACCACCTCGCCCACACCGAGGAGATCTTCGGCGCCGTCGGCAAGACGCTCCGGGTCCCCGAGTCCCAGCAGGACGCCTGCACCGCCCTCTCCGGCTCGGGACCGGCGTACTTCTTCTACCTGGTCGAGGCCATGACCGACGCCGGCATCCTGCTCGGCCTGCCCCGCGACAAGGCCCACGACCTGATCGTCCAGTCCGCGATCGGCGCCGCCACCATGCTCCGCGACAGCGGCGAACACCCGGTCAAGCTCCGCGAGAACGTCACGTCACCCGCGGGCACCACCATCAACGCCATCCGCGAACTCGAGAACCACGGCGTACGAGCCGCCCTCATCGCCGCCCTCGAAGCCGCCCGCGACCGCAGCCGCCAACTCGCCTCCGGCAAGAAGGACTGACCTCCGCCGCCCCATCGCCGCCGCCCGGAAGCTCCTCGAACGGACCGACCTGCCCATGCCCGAGGTGGCCCGCCGCGCGGGCTTCGGCAGCGAGGTCAGCATGCGTCAGCACTTCGCCTCGCGCCTCGCCACCAGCCCGCGCGCCTACCGCGCGGCGTTCAGCACGGCATCGGTCACGACGTCATCCGTATCGACCGCACCCCCGGCCGCAGCGGCCGGCAGCAACCCGATCGCGCGATAAGCGGCGTCCACCGTAGGCCGGGCCAACGCCCGCGCCCTCTCCGCTCCATCTCGCAGCACCCCCTCCACATGGCCGGGATCGGCGCACAGCTCCCTGTGCCTCTCCTGCACGGGCCTCAGGACCTCGACCACGGCCTCCGCGGTGTCCTTCTTCAAGGCGCCGTACGACTCATATACACCGCTCAGGTCCGATGGGTTCCCACCCGTGCAGGCCGCGAGGATCTCCAGCAGATTCGCCAGTCCCGGCCGCGCCTCCCGGTCGTAGACGACCTCGTGCCCGCTGTCGGTCACGGCCCGCATGACCTTCCTGCGCACCACGTTCGGCTCGTCGAGCAGATAGACGATCCCCGGCCCCGAGTCGTCGCTCTTGCCCATCTTCGACGTCGGGTCCTGGAGGTTCATCACCCGCGCAGCCACCGTCGGCAGCGTGGCCCGGGGCACCACGAACGTGCCGCCGTACCGCTGGTTGAACCGCAGCGCCAGATCCCGGGTCAGCTCCACATGCTGGGCCTGGTCGTCCCCGACCGGCACCTCGTCAGCTCCGTACGCCAGGATGTCCGCCGCCATCAGCACCGGATACGTCAGCAGCGACAGCCGCACACTCCCGCCCCGCGCCCGCTCCCGCGCGGCCTTCTCCTTGTACTGGATCATCCGCCGCATCTCGCCGTCCGTGGCCACGCACTCCAGGACGTACGACAGCCGGGTGTGCTCGTCCACATGACTCTGTACGAAGACGGTGCACAGCTCCGGATCCAGCCCGGCGGCCAGCAACAGCGTCGCCGCCTGCCGACTCAGCCGCCGCACCCGCGCCGGATCGTGGTCGACGGTCAGCGCGTGCAGGTCGACGATGCAGAACAGCGACTCCGACCGGTGCTGGTCGACCGTCGCCCACTGCCGCATGGCTCCCAGGTAGTTCCCCAGCGTCAGATGCCCCGTCGGCTTGACCCCGCTGAAGACCCGCGTCATCTCTCCACCTCCTGGTCGAGACCGCCGTCCCCGGCCGGCCCTCGGGAGTCCTGGAGGGAGAAACGAGAACGGCCGCCGAAGCGGCGGCCGTTGAGTGCGTACGTCAGTACCGGCCGCCGTCAGGCGGCCCACCACAGCTGGGTGTACGTACGCGTCGTCATGTCACCCAGCGTACGCCGCAGGGGGCCTGTCCGGGGCTGAGTTGACACTCCCCGGCCGCATACGTAGTGTTCTCCGAGTTGTCCGACGTGAGCGCCGACTCCGGTCGGTCCCCGGACAGCCATTCCGCAAGTACCAACCACTAGTCGACTGCCGCCGATCCGGCTGCTGTCGTTCTATTGGCGTGTGTATTCGCGAAATGAGGAATCCGCGTTCGATAAGGACGAAGCCCCGATTAGCGCGGGGCGCAGGAATCCGCTAAAGTCTCACTCGTCGGAACGGCCCGAGCGGCCGGGAAGACAACCCCCGCTGACTGGGAATCAGACGCCGAAAGGATCTGATAGAGTCGGAAACGCAAGACCGAAGGGAAACTGCCCGGAGGAAAGCCCGAGAGGGTGAGTACAAAGGAAGCGTCCGTTCCTTGAGAACTCAACAGCGTGCCAAAAATCAACGCCAGATATGTTGATACCCCGTCTCTCTGAGACGAGGTTCCTTTGAAGAACACAGCGAGGACGCTGTGAACGGTCGG